>SBBT01000207.1 GCA_005239595.1 Candidatus Troglogloeales bacterium
GAGTTAAAAAAGTTTTGTGCAGACGTGTTGGAAACTTACGAAAAATACAATATTAACGGACATATTGAGTGGAAAAGATAACTGCAAGCATCAAGTATATGAAACTCAATTAGTCCAGATATACATAACCCAAAAAGTTACAAGATTTTAACTATGATCTATATGAAATTACAGATGTATTTATAAAGTTTGCCAATGAGCAAAGATTTAGTTTTGGAGGATTTCTAAAAGCACTTTAAGAAAGAAAATCCTTACAGAAATTATTTAATAATAATGAAAAATATAAACGCTTTTTTATCTAACTTGACTGACGACGCAACACATATTATTTCGAATCCGCAAACAATTGAGGATTTACAAAAAAGAGGAGTACAATTCGATACCCAACTCTAAAAACTCAAGAACAGATAATTGATGATCTATTTCAGAAAAGAAAAAGCATTGCTATCGGGGTAATTAGCAAATTCCCGGTGACCCCAAGCATAGCTATTCCTACCATTGGCTTTCTCTACGACGAGATAAAAGAATGCATTTTGTTTGGCCTAAATGGTGCGGCTATTTCTCTTTGTTGTGTTCTTGTGGAATTTTCACTCAAACACGCAATTATAAAAAAAACTCAGGAAGATACATATAACAAAACTGGATGGGATCGTGTTGAGAATATGGAACTTGGTCCTGCAATAGGAGAAGTTAGAAAATATAACATAATTGATGAAAAGATGGAGGAAGCACTAATCAACTTCAAAGACACGGTGAGAAATCCCTATCTTCACTACAATATCAAAAAAATAACTAAAAACGTTGTGGCTAAAAAAGTAAAGAAGGTTGATATAAATACACAGAAGGTTGAGGAGTTAGACTTACCAGCTGAAGATAGCCCAATTATGTGGGGTATTGCGAAAAGATTTGTTGACCGAGAAACAGTGTTCAAAGTTTTTAATTTCGCAGACAATATAGTCAAACATCTTTTTGAAAAGCACCTGACTTCTTAAATAACTTTTAATAACCGGCGGCTCCGCCGCCCCCGCCCCGTTCGGGATTACCTAGCTTAAAGGAGAGCCGCCGTCAGAAAACCAAACGAGTTACCAATGCCTTTCGGATAGGCGGCTCGACAAAAGCGAGCCCCGCGAGGAGTTATCTCGTTCTAAGAAAACGCGGGGCGAGCCCATCGAGAATCCCCGCGCAGGGCGCTAAAATAAAAGGAGCGAAGCGACTACCATAAGCGGACGCGCAAGCCCCAGTAGAACAGGAAAAGGGTAGAAATAAATCGGCGGGGGCGAAAAGCGGATCACCCCGCCGCAGTGAGCTGCGAAACGAAAAACAGATAACGGAGAGCCGAGTCCCGCTAAGCGGGACGATGCGAGGCAGAGACTGTAGGCGATTTTAGAGAAAATAGACAATGGCGAGCCGCCCCCTAGGGCGCCCTGCGAGCGAGGATGGGGTCGCCGCCACATTTTCTTTTGGGCGGGTGGGAACTCTACAATCTAATAGAACCTTTGTAAGTTCTTAGGGAGCAAAAATGTTTTTCGCGCACGGGAGGGCGGGGCAAGGAAAACTACAAATAATTTCCCCTTTCGTTTTTGCGAAAATTTCTCCAGAAGAAAGCGAGCCCCGAGCGAAGTCGAGGGGCGAGCGAAAGGAGCGCGAGTGGTAGCGAGCGCGACTGCGATGATACATTGCGAGGCCGCCGTTAGGCGGCCGAGCAACAATGAGACAATGACGGCAATTCCTTTTCCCCTTTACCCCTTTTACTTGCCGTCATTGCGATTAATTAGTAATTTTTGGTAAAATAAGTTCGAGCAATTTGGTACAATGGCTCTTTGTACAGTAAAACACGCCTTCGTAGCTCAACGGATAGAGCAGGTCGGTTCTAACGACAAGGTTGGGGGTTCGAATCCCTCCGAAGGCACCACTTTTTCTTTCAGAAAGCCGGAAGGGCCTATCACAACGCACAATCCAAGTGGGCCAGAAACGAGGCTAAAAAGAAGAAACGGCTACGCATCAAACACAGCCCAAAACCAGAGTCCTACGGCCACATCCTCTCCGATACGGTTGAGAGAGTTACCGATGGAGTTAAGGATTACTTCATGAGCGCCATTGATGCCAAGATGAAGTTTGCCCTCACCCTCCGCTACAAGCGGATCACTTCAACAAACATGAAGGACTTCTACCATCGCTTTAGGTCCGTATATCCATCAACCGTCAGGGTCTGGCAGTCAGACAATGGATCGGAAAACCTGGGAGTGTTTGACAAGCAACTGGAAAAAGACAACATTCCTCACTTGTTTATCAATCCCCGCTGTCCAAAGATTGACACGTTCATCGAGCGTTACAACCGAACCGTGCAGGAAGAATTTATTGACTGTCATGAAGACGTCATCCATGATCAACGGGTGTTTGCAAAACGCCTTGCTGATTGGAACGTCTATTGCAACACCAAACGCCGTCATCATTCTCTAGGTCTTAAAAGTCCATTACAGTCATTTGTCGACAATGGAGGAATGTCGCAAATGTCCTTGACTTATACAGGGGGTTTCAATAGAAGATTTAATAAAGTAAAATAGTAAGACACAAAAATTGAATCTCTTTTATCATCACAAATACCGAATCTAATCGTTATCTATTATGAAAGTAGATAATCCACAAAATGACCCGAAGATATTGATGCAACTGGCGAAAGCGGGAGACACCAAGGCATCTGGCCGCCTTTACGAGTTATATTTTATTCCCGTTTTCCGTTACATATATTCTCGCGTCAGGGATAAGGAAGAAACGAATGACTTGACCCAGACTGTGTTTCTTAAGGTTTTTTCCGCTCTGCCAAATTTTCAGGAACAAAATAAATCGCCCCTCGCTTACTTTTTCACTATTGCGAGAAACACAGTAGTAGATCACTGGCGAACAAGAAAGGAAATTCTGCTTGATAACCCAGAAAATACTTTTGGAGAGATACCTGATGAAGCACGTAGTCCGCTTGAGATTATTGAGAAAGAAGAAATCAGCCAAGCGATTCACCGCGCCATTCAGGAATTAACTTACATTCAGCAGGAAGTAGTGGTGCTTAAATTTATAAACGACCTGCCGAATAAAGAGATCGCCAGCCTTATGGGGAAAACAGAGGAAGCGGTGCGGCAGCTTCAATGCCGGGCGCTGAAGGCCCTCCGGGAGATTTTAAAGAAACAAGAAATTGTATGAACAATCAAAACGACAAAAAAATAGAGGGAATAATTGAAAAAACGCTGCAATACCTTGACAGCGGAAAAACTCCTGCTGAAATTTTGAATTTGTTCCCCAAACACCGGAAAGAATTAAATGAAATACTATCTACCGTCAGTTTGCTTAAAAAAGAAAGAGAGAAAATTGTCCCGCCTCGTGAATCATTGAGGCAAACAATGGATAAAATTACCAGTAGCGTCACAAATGGAGTAAATATTCGTTATTTATACAGAGAAGAGGTGCAAAGTCGACCCTCTTTGAATCACATAACAGCCAAAATTGACGATCTTATGACTATAAACTGGAAAATATGGGGGCCCCTCGGCATTATCGCAGTGGTGGTAGTAGTCCTACTTAGCTCGTATCAGTTCGGAACAAAAGCGCCCCAAGCGCCGATAACCGCGCCCAGTCAAGAATTGACGGTTGCGGTGACAAAACCAGCCACCGGCAACGTTGATGACGCGGTTAACGCGATCCTCGCCGCTGTTTCTGATGATCAGGCGCTCTTTGCCGATGTGGAAAAAGACGCCGCACTTGTTAACGCCGATAGTCAAGAGTTAAGTAATTTTGGTCAATCCTACAATGAAAATGAATTCTAAAAAATTCTTTACCAGTCTTCTCGGAATGGCGATGGCTATGCATCTTTTCTCGCCAGCTGTGATTTTGGCGGCAAGCCACCCGCAACGATCAAGAGATGGGCAAAACTTTTGCGCAAGAATTGATGAGATTACTTTACGGATTGATCAAAGAGTTGCTGATCTGGATACAAAACTTCAGACCAGGCGCCAAGAACGATTGGATAACCTTACCGAGCGAAGGGGCGCACGAAATGAACAGAGGACAGAAAACCGGTCTCGGTGGGACGAAAACCGCGCTGAGCACTTCGCTAACTTAGAGGCGCGGGCAACCACTGATGCGCAGAAACAAGCGGTTGCGGCGTTTAAGGCGGCGGTTGAAGCGGCGGTTGCGGCAAGAAAAACTGCTATTGATGCGGCAATCCAATCATTCCAGCAGAGTGTTGACCAGGCCATCGCGTCGCGCAAATCCGCAGTTGACGCAGCAATAAGCGCATTCAAAAGCAGCCGGACTGTTGCGGTTGAAAAAGCAAAAGCTGACTGCGCCGCAGGCGTTGATCCAAAAACTGTCCGCGAGACATTCCGCACTAGCATAAAAGCGGCGCAAGAGAAGTTCAAGAGCGACCGGCAAGCAATTGAAAAACTCAAAGATTCACTTGAGCCGTTTATGCTTGCGCGAAAACAAGCATTAGAGCAGGCCATTGCCGACTTCAAAGCGGCGATGGAAAAAGCGCGATCCGATCTCAAAGCTGCGTTCTCGCAGTAAGTCGGTTATTGAAAAGTAAGATACCACAAAGGAAAGTCTTGATCAGGCCCGATTTTAGGTTGGTAAAATCAAAGAATTGTCCTATACTTACAAATAAGGCGGCGCGATAACTTCGTTGGCACGAAATTCAGCGGCGGGGGAAGCGAGGGCGGGCAAAAATTCCTTCCCCCCAACCCCCTTCCTTTTTGCACGCCCGAGCGTTCAGTTTGGCGCGCGAAGCGCGCCATCAGTTCCGTTCAAAAAAGGTTCGGATTTCATCAAACAAACGCACAATAAGTAGTTTGGGACTCGGCTTGCGCAACCCGTCATTGGATGTTTTTCTAATCTATTAACATATGACAGATAGTAATTTTGAGATACAAGGATCCCATTATGATCCGGGAATACCACCAAAAGGTGATAAAAAAATCGAGGAAGAACTTGCCGAGGAGATCGGAAAAATGTATCAACATTTGAGAGATATTAGAAAAAATCTTGAAGAAGTTATTCCACAAGACAGGAATTTTGATATTGAATTACAAGAATCCGATGTGGGGGTGAGCTTGCATCTCAAACATAAAGAAAGCGTGGGGGAACTAGACTTGGCTCTCTATTTACCGCCAGCACATTTTTTCGGTAAAGATAAATTTTTTTACTATCGTAAAAGAGAGAAAAAAATTGGTTTTGCTGAAAATGAACTTAAGTATAGGGGATTTTTGCTCTCTTTATTTCATGAGATAGGACATTCTCACAAAAAACTAGCACACGCGGCCACACAATGGGATGATTTACGAGCGCTGGGGAGTGTTTTAAAAAAATGGATAAATTACCTAACCATAGCGGCTAAAAAAGAAATCCAACAAAAAGGTTCTGTACAAAAATTTATGGAGACAGTTAAAACACTTGACGTGGATACTCTTCTCCCCCAGTGGTATATCGATAAGGAAACAAAATCTGTTGCCCAATCCGAAAGAGACGCGTGGGCATATGCTTTGCAGTCGTTACGTAAATTAAAACAAGAAGGATATGACGTTTTTGCGGGGTTTGACAACGTGGCCCAAATTAGTGCATATATTGCGTACTGTTTGTATACGTATGATGCGGACTTATTTATAAAAAGATTGATGTCAGCTGATATAAAAGCCTTACAAGAATCGAGTGAGTCGCCATTTTTTTGGAAGAAAAGTAAAATGTATAATCGCTAATAATACCGGCCGAGATCAATCAAGAGCCTACAGAGAAACCCTAATGAGAAAAGTATTCGAGCTTTTTCTTTTTTTTATTGTTTTATTGCTTATTCCAACTGGACAAAGTCTTGCCATCTACGATCCGCTTTCAGTCGAAAACAATAAATACGGCATCCATATCGTTGATCCCAACGATATCAAAGACATAGCACCGCTTGTGAACTCATTCGGTGGCTCGTGGGGATATGTCACGCTCGTAGTAACTGACGGCGATCGAAACGTTGATGCGTGGAGGGAGCATTTTTTGCTGCTGCGCCGGCTACATCTTATTCCCATTGTCCGCCTGGCTACCCGCACGGAAGGCAAAGGCTGGGTAGCGGCTAGAAAAGAGGATGCCAACGAGTGGGCGCAGTTTCTCAACGCGCTTCCGTGGCCGACTAAAAACCGCTATGTCATTGCCTTTAACGAGCCCAACCACGCTGCCGAATGGGGTGGCACAGTCAGCCCCGAGCAGTATGCCGAAGTATTTTGCACAGTTGCAAAAAAACTTAAGGAAACCAGTGATGAATTCTTTATACTTCCAGCAGGGCTTGACGCTTCAGCTCCTAATGGGCTTGTCTCAATGGACGAGGAAACATTTCTCAGGCGCGCCCTGGTCGCCAAATCAGAATTTCTCGATCTTATCGACGGCTGGACGTCGCACTCGTATCCCAATCCCGGCTTCTCTGGCTCGCCGTATGCCTCGGGCAGGGGGACGCTGCGCACGTACGAGTGGGAGTTGTCGCTTTTAAAAAACTTAGGTCTTACGAGAGATCTTCCGGTTTTCATTACCGAAACCGGCTGGGCACGCGGACCATGGTTATCGCCAGATACTATAACCAAGTACATAACTATTGCCAGCCAAACCGTCTGGACTGACCCGCGCATTGTTGCCGTAACACCGTTTCTTTTTCAGTACCAACAACCGCTATTTGCCATGTTTTCATGGCTAATCCCAGGCACCCGATATCCATATCAGTTTTACTTAGCCTACCAGAATATACCCAAGCTCGCTGGCGACCCGCATCTTTCCCCTTCGTCAGAGTATTTAGCCCTACTTAACCAACGCCTCAATTTATAAATTTTGGGGTGACCGAGGGGATTTGAACCCCCGACTACCTGCTCCACAGGCAGGTGCTCTACCGGGCTGAGCTACGGCCACCAAATACCCTCCCATTATATCTCACTATGCTATACTAAAAAAGTATGGAATTCTCGCCAACTGTTGAAGCACTGGTTGAAGAGTTCGAAATACCCAAACCACTTCCGCGCGATGGGGCCCAGCTTAGCGTCAGCCGCACAGTATCGCTCCTAGCAGTCCTCTATGAAAAAGCAAGGAACGCTGTGGAGTTACGAGCAGAACACCTCATCCGCCGGGCTGCTATTGAAAGGATTCTCAAACGACGCATTATCATCAACGGCGGTTCGAACACGATTGCCGAAAATCTAGTACTCGAACTTTTATGGGCCCGCTATATCGATAGCTCCCTCATAGACCAAAGAAAAATTGAAGACATACAAAAAATCGTCGATCGATACCTCGAAGTCAAGTACATCAAATATGACGCTGGCAAAAACCCAAAGCTGGTTCCTTGGGATACTATCCTCGGTTTGTCTGCTTCCGAAATAGAGGAAATTATCGTCTCATCCAAAAAACGAGATGCGCTGGCCAACTTCTTCTATCAGGCAATTCGAACAAAAGTGACTTTTCCAAACCAGGACGAGGCTTACGGCAATATCCAGACCTTCATCGCAGTCCAGCGGGCGTTTGCTCAGGCCGACGAACCCCTCATTGTGTACCAACTTCTCAAACTCATCCAACCGACTTGGTTTAACGTCACCCGCGAAGATATTGGCGCAGAAGTCGACTCGCTAATGACAGCAATCGAGCAAATTAAAGGCCACCTCAAGGACTCGATGGGTGAGCCGTTATTTCGCTTTGCCAGAAAACAGACGCCTGCATTTTTCCTCATCCGGGATTTATTTCTAACTAGCGATGATAAAGTGCGAACCGTGCTGACGGACCCCACCGTTTTGGAGCAAAACCTTGCTCAGATGGCCCACAAGCACTACACGGAAACGCGCGCTCGTATCGGCAGGGGAGTCATCCGTTCGTTCATTTACATACTACTGACCAAAATGATTTTTGCTTTTGCCTTAGAGGCTCCTTACGACGTCTACGTTGTCAAAAATGTCCGGTATCTGCCTATTGGCATCAACCTTCTGTTTCCCCCGATCCTCATGGTTATCGTAGCAGGCTTTATCTCGGTTCCAGGCGAAGAGAATACGAGAAAACTTGTCGAGCGCATCAAAAAAATTATCTACCATTTTGACGAGGTTAAAGCGGAAACAGACATATTTGTTGCCAAAGAGCGCGTGCGCAGGCCGATCCTTACGGCAATCTTTAGCCTTGTGTACATGGTGATGTTTGGCGTTACGTTTTTCGTCATTCACCTCATTTTGTCTGCGCTTCAATTTAACCTTGTTAGCCAGACTGTGTTTATATTTTTTGTCGCGCTCGTAGTCTTTTTTGCCTATCGCATCCGCCAGTCAACCAAAGACTACGCAATCGTCGACAAACAGGGTGTCCTGGAACCTGTGGTGGACTTTCTTTTTCTTCCGATCCTCAAAGCCGGCCGCTGGCTCTCCAACGAAATCGCCAAGCTCAATCTTCTGACATTCTTCTTCGACTTTATCCTGGAAGCTCCGCTCAAAGTAATCTTCGAAGTCGTCGAAGAATGGATCCGGTTTGTACGCATAAAGAGGGAAGAGCTGGTATAATCTGGTCTATGAGCGCTCGTAGCTCAATGGACAGAGCACTTGTCTTCGGAACAAGGGGTTGGGTGTTCGAGTCACCCCGAGCGCGCTTCGTCCCGACGTGCGTCGGGACTCAGCCCTAGTCCCTCGCTAAAGCTCGGGACATGCGCCTAAGGAAATTTTTATGGCCTGGTATGTATATGTTGTTGAGTGTGCTGATGGAATGTTATATACGGGAACGACCATAAATCTTAAAAGAAGAGTACATGAACATAATTACGACAATAAATTTGGTTCACGGTTTGTACGAGTGCGAAGACCAGTTCGTTTAATTTATAGTGAAGTCGTTACAACAAGATCAGATGCATTAAAAAGAGAAATAGAAATCAAAGGCTGGTCAAGAAAAAAGAAATTAAAATTTATTTTGGGGCAGACTTTGACTGAAACGAGTGAAGGAAAACCTGCCCCTGAGTCCCGCTAAGCGGGACGAAGGGTCCGTAGCTCAACGGTAGAGCAGTAGCCTCTTAAGCTATTGGTTGAGCGTTCGAATCGCTCCGGACTCACAAAACTTGACACAAAATTGCCTCCGTGCGAGGATGGATGTATGATAGCAAAAAGCTTGCTTGTTGTATTGTGGTTTCCTCTCACGTTCATCCTGCTTTTAGTCAACTTGACACTGCTAGGGGCAAGCAGCAAGCAAGACCTGATGCGTAGCAACCAGTATCCGAGCCGCTCTAGCCAGCAAATCACGGCTATGGCCGGGAGCGCCCAGGTGCTAGGCTCAAGCATAACTGCTGGCGATGCACGAGGCTTGCTCTTAAAAGAATTTCTTGAAGGACACAATTCTCCTATGGCTCCATATGCGGATTTGCTCGTCCAAAAAGCAGATGCAAACGGCATTGATTTTAGGCTGGTAGTTTCAATTGCCATGTGCGAGTCAAACCTGGGTAAGCGCATACCGTCAATGGATTCTTTTAACCCATTCGGTATCGCCGTCTACACCGGCCAACAGCACGGGAAAAAATTCAAGGACTGGGAGCATGCAATAACGTGGGTTTCTGAGTATCTGCGCACAAAATTTTACGATCGCGGTATTAGCGATCTTATGGATATCGGCGCAATTTACGCACCTCCTTCTGTAGAAAACGGATATTCTTGGACCAAATGCGTTAAACAATTCATAGAAAAGATTGTCTGAAATATTATAGGTATAACCTATAACTTGACAAAAAGACAGTTATAGGGTATATTTACTACCAGATCCTAAGGTGATTTGCGTTAAACAAATTGCTTTAGGATTTTTTAATGGCAATCTACCTGATTACTTCCCTCATGGTCATATTTCTTTTCGCGCTTTATCCCAGCGCGGCTTATGCTGCGTGGTCATCCGTAGCTCATTCTTCCGCCCTGCTTACTTTTGGCCAGTTCAATGAAGACAACCGTGTTACGCGGCTAAAGGAGGCCCTTGAACGCTATAATTCCCCACTAGCCAAAGAGGCAAAAAACTTCATATTTTATGCTGATAAATTCCAATTGGATTGGAAGCTCGTTGCTGCCATAGCTGGTGCCGAGTCAACTTTTGGAAAACACATCCCTTCCAACTCGTTTAACGCCTGGGGCTGGGCAGTCTATACTGGCAGGCAAACCGGCGCGGTATTTACTAGCTGGGAAGAGGGGATTGCGGTGGTATCCCGAGGGCTTCGCGAGGGATATTTGAATGAAGGGTTGACGACTCCTGAACAAATCGGACGCAGGTATGCAGCCTCGCACGCCTGGCCAAAGAGCGTTCGCTTCTTCATCGGTAAAATAACTGATTTCTCACCTTCCTCTACGCGAACCATCCCTGTCGAGCTATAATATTAAGGACCAATGCCTCTGTGGCGGAATAGGCATACGCGTACGCTTTAGGAGCGTATCCCGGAAGGGTTGGGGGTTCAAATCCTCCCAGAGGCACTACCGAAATGCGCATTTTGATGTTAAGATGGCAACAGGATGAAATTTCTTCTTTCGATTATGCTATTGATTATGCCGATATCTGCGGCATCGGCCTCATCCAGTCAGGCATATAAGGACTATCTTTACCAATTTGACGTCTACCGCCAGAAGTACTCGGATTTTAAAGTAGCAAAAAACGAATACTTAAAATTCCGTACACTTACCAGCCAGACGACGGCTCTGGAGGCAACGAAATTAATGCTTTCTCACCGTGATGCATTGCTCCGGGCATACTTGCTTCTGCTGGCCGAAAAAATTAATGAAAATCCCGGCATGGGACAAATTGAACGTAACACCTACCAGACGCTGATACGAAACGAGGTTGTATTTCTTGAAGGCCACAGCAGCCTGGTGTCACAGATTGGTTCGCTCGAGGATGCAACGAAAGCGTCAAATGATCTCCAGTCTCATTACGACGTTCTCCAGTCCTCCATGCGGCAGACAATTTCAGCCATCAGCCTCGGAGAACTTTCTCATCTTGCCAAATCGTTCGACATTGTTCTTGCCGATGGCAAAGCTATTGTTTCAGCCAACCGAGGAACTTTTCTTCCGGAAAAACAGGCGACGCTCGACCGGTGGATTTTGCAGATTTCCAACGTCCGAACTCTCTATCAGCAAAAAGTCGATATCACTCGCAGACTTGCCGAAGAGCTCCGTGGCTCAACAATAGATGAACAAAACCAGCGCTTTTCAGCAATCCAAAAAGGCATTGCGGAAGGGCGGCAGTATCTTGTCAATGCTACCGGCTACCTCCATGAGCTAGGCGGTGCTTTGCGTTTCCAAAACTAATATGGAAAACAACCTCAATATAGAATCCCCTCAGGTCCAGCCGGTAGAAAAATTACCGCATGATACCTGTAAACAGCAAACACGTACGAGCCGCCGGGCCGAACTTATTGCCGCAATCATAGTTGTTGCTATTGGTTCACTCCTTCTTAGTGGTTTTCGAATCATCAGCGCCAGAAAGCCGCAGGCTCCTGTAGTCACAGGAAAGCTCCTGCCATATCCTTCCCCGACGAGCGCGCGGCTTCCTTCTCTTTTAGCAAGTCAAGGCGCGTTTTTAAAATTTGTGTCAGATGTCGCCAGCCTCTCTGCTTCAATTTCCAATTACGTCGTTGATGATCCAAGCCTTTCTCCTCCGGTCCTCCAGCTTCCCCTTGGCTTTCAATGAGGCATCTGCTAAACTTTCGCACATGACAACAGCGATGAACCGTTTTGGCGACGGCACTATAGAGTTGACGGTTACCATCCCATGGCCGGAAGTTAAGGCAGAATACGAACTCTGTGTAGAGCGCGCGGTTGAAAACGCCGAAATTACGGGCTTTCGCAAGGGCAAGGCTCCGCGTGGTCTCGTCGAACAAAAACTCGACAAAAGCAAAATTTACGAAGAAGTCCTCAAAGCGCTCATCCCTAATGTTTATAACAATGCTACTTCTGCGCAAAAAATCAAACCCATTGTCACTCCCAAAGTCGAGCTAGTGGAAGCGGTGGAAGGCAAAGACTGGCTATTGCGCCTAATCACATGTGAACGGCCGGCGGTAACTCTTAAGCAATATAAAAAAGCCATCAGCGACCTAAAGTCTTCTATAACAAAGAAAATCTGGACGCCTGGCCAAGAACCCGAGCCGGACGAAAAAGAGCAGGCAACCAAACCAACGCTAGATCAGCTTCTCAAGGCCGTCTATGAGAACGTGGAAATTCTGTTACCCTCTATTCTTATTGATCAGGAAGTCAACCGGCTCCTCTCCGAGTTGATTGACCAAACCAGAAAACTCGGGCTCAGTGTCGAGCAGTATCTTGCCTCGACAGGTAAAAGCGTGGATAAACTGCGCAGCGAGAATGAACAGCAAGCAAAACGCACGCTCACTCTCGAATTTGCGCTGGAGGAAATAGCAGACAAAGAGGCCATATCGGTTTCTGATGATGACATCGATACTGTCATAAAGTCTTCCAAAACAGACGACGAGCGTAAGGCGTTGTCTACCCAGCGGTACTATCTGGCCTCGGTTCTACGGCGTCAAAAAACCCTTGACTTTTTGGCCGCAATCAACTAAATTTTGCTCATCCCCTTGCCCCGTATAGTATAATAGTACGATATGAATAACCCAGTTTGGCCTCAGTCATCACAAAAAAATCCTACCAGGATACCGGTTAATGATAGTATTATTGAGTCTTTAAGAAATCTTAGCAGCGGGGTTGGAAAGTCTGTTGCTAAAGACGTCCTTGGCAAAGGCGCAGGGGACGCGTTAAAATCGCTATTTGGAACCCTTCCGACTCAACCCGCACAAAGTGAGTTTCATCCCAACCAACCAGTCGATCTCTCCCGCGAGCGATATAACCCTTATCAGGTCCGCCGAGTGGAAGCCGTAGCTCGCCCTCAGATAAAACTTGAAGAAGTGGGCATCAAGGAAAAAATTGAGGCAATCCGGATGGAGCTGAAGGCACTGGCTCATTCGGTCAAACAGTTGCGAAGTGAAGTAACCAACCAAGTCGATCAAACACCTGTTGATCCCGGCATATATCACCTCAACTTTTTTGAGCGGCTCAAGGGGATACTCAAAATTCTTCGACAACAAGTGGAAGACAGCCGCTCCTGGCTAAACCTGTGGACTAGCCGAAAAAAGAAACTAGGGTACTGGGGCCGCTATAAAAAACACGGCACACAGTTTGGCCTCTCCTCAGAGCGAACCGTGGCAACACAAGCGGGGTAGCCAATAGGCAGGTCGGTTAGCTCAGCGGTAGAGCGCTGCATTCACATTGCAGATGTCGAGGGTTCAAATCCCCCACCGACCACCAGTTCATGGAATTCCTTTTTCTAGCCTTCAATCTCGTTTTTGCCATCCTCATATTCTTTCTCACAATCGCCTTTGTCACCGGCGCGCCGTTTGTGCCGTCAACAAAAAACACAGCTGCCTCAATGATTCGCTTGGCAAAACTCAAAAAGAGGATGAAGGTGTATGATTTGGGTTCGGGAGACGGTCGGCTTCTGGAACTGGCAAAACAGCAGGGCGCAGATTCAATCGGGTATGAAATCAATCCGTTTCTTGTTCTCCTATCAAGACTTCGTGGCCATACTGTCTACTGGAAAAACTTCTGGCAAGCAAACTTATCCGACGCCGACGTCGTATTCGTCTACCTTCTCCCGTGGAGAATGGATAAACTTGAACGATTTCTCATGAGTCAACTCAAACCAGGCACGCTGGTTATTTCAAACAGTTTCATCTTCCCTGGTTGGAAAATCCTCCGGAAGGACACTACCAACCACGCCTACGTGTTCCGAATGTGATAAAATCGGTGCATGGCTATAGAATTTGACGGGCAGCAAACCGGTGAACGTACTCTCTATGTCGTGACCCCACATCAGTTTGCCAAATACGTCGCACTCATTCGCCTCGTTTTTCTCTCACTGTTCTTTTTTTTAATTCTCCAGCTTATTGCATCTGTGCTGACAAGAGCGGCCGAACCACTACAGACCGCTTCGGTAGTCTTAAGCGGGATTCTTCTGATCGTAGGATTTTGGTGGAATAATACCATCTACGGGAAGTCAAAAACCTATATAACTGACCGCCGGATAATTCGCTTTGAGGTGATGACGCCTTTTTTCACGACCAAACGCGCACTATTTTGGAATGAGGCGCTAAAAGCCAAAGGCTATGCGCCGAACATTTTTTGGAAAATGCTCAAAATCGGCAAAGTGCGCGTCGAACCGCAAATTGCGCAAGGAGAAGATGTCCTGGTCAACGACGTCTTTTTATACGATGATGTGGCCAACTACATAGATAAAATTCTCTTCACATTCAAAAATAAACCAGGTGAGATCGCCCTTATAAAACCCTTCGTCCTCAAGCCCCGCGGCCAACGCGATGCCGCTTGACTTCCCAGTTATAATCGCTATAATTCTTATAATAATTAGACCTCTCGCTTGCATGAGAACTTACCAACCTCAAAGAGAAGCGCTGCATCAGCGTAAAGATGCTAAGTGAGACCACCAAAGTTGGATGGAACCGCCCTAAATTTATCTAAGGACTCCAACAAGAAGGTGGTTTTTTGATGCAAACATATGAAAAACGATAGTGAATTTTTTAATAATCTGCGCCACTCGTGCGCGCACCTTTTGGCGGCGGCGGTAATGGAGCTGTGGCCAAAGGCCAAACGGACAATCGGGCCGGCAATTGAAAACGGATTCTACTTTGACTTTGATTTCGGGAATGTCAAAATTTCTGACGATGATCTGCCGAAAATCGAGGCGAAAATGCGGGACATTCTGACATCATGGAAATCATTTGAGCGCCAAGAGTTATCCGTGGCACAGGCCAAAAAAGAATACCCGGACAACGAATTCAAACAAGAGCTTATCGACGAATTCTCCGGACAGGGCGAGACCCTGTCATTTTATAAATCCGGCGATTACTGGGACCTCTGCCGCGGCGGCCATGTCGAGCACCCAGATTCTGAATTGAAGTATTTTAAGCTCCTCTCAATCGCCGGCGCCTACTGGCGTGGGAGCGAGAAGAATAAAATGCTCACTCGCGTCTACGGCACGTGTTTCCCGACCAAAAAAGAGCTCGACGATTACCTCTGGCAGCAGGAGGAAGCCAAAAAACGCGACCACAGGAAAATTGGAAAAGAGCTCGGGCTTTTTCTCATAAGTCCCAACGTGGGGCCAGGCCTTCCTATCTACCTACCAAAAGGGTTACTTCTTCGACGAACACTTGAGACTTGGTTGACAAGAGAAAAAGAGAAACGCGGCTACCAATTTGTTTGGACACCCCACATAGCCAAAAGCGATCTCTACAAGCAGTCCAAGCACTGGCAAAAATACGATGCCATGATGAAGCCGATGAAAATTGAGGACGAGCGGTATGTGGTAAAACCCATGAACTGCCCCCACCATTTCCAAATTTATCTCGAGCGGCCAAGGAGTTACCGAGAGTTGCCTCTGCGGATATCAGAAAATGCCACGGTATACCGGTACGAGAAAGCCGGCGAGCTCAATGGCCTTTTGCGCGTGCGCGCCCTCACTCAGGATGATTCACATACATTTGTTCGTCACGATCAAATTCCGGAAGAAATCGACCGAATTCTGGATCTGGCGGTCTCTGTCTTTCAGATCTTTGGCTTTCATGATTTTCGCTCACGGGTGTCGATCCGCGATAAAAAACGACCGGGAAAATACCTGGGAAAACCAGAAAGCTGGGACAAAGCAGAACAGGCGCTCATTGACGGAGTAGCAAAAAGAAAACTCCCGTACTTCATCAGTGAGGGAGAAGCTGCTTTCTATGGACCTAAAATTGATCTTATGGTAAAAGACGCAATCGGCCGTGAGTGGCAGCTGACGACGGTGCAGCTGGACTTTAACCAGCCGGAAAATTTTGATCTGTCGTATGTGGATGAAAAAGGGAAGATGGAGCGACCAGCAGTATTACACATTGCCATTTTAGGCTCATTTGACCGGTTCCTCGCTATCTTAGTTGAACAGTACGCTGGAAACTTTCCACTCTGGCTGGCCCCGGTACAGCTAGCTCTCGTTCCCATCGCTGAGCGGCACAATCGAGCTGCATTTGACGCTGCAGAAAAACTCAGGTCCGTCGGCATCCGCGTCGAGGTGGATGATAGGAATGAACGCATGGAGGCCAAAATCCGCGACAGCTCTTTACAAAAAGTCCCGTACCTGGGTATAATCGGTGATAAAGAAGTCGAAAATCAAACGATTTCCGTGCGCAAGCACAACGGCGAGGACCTCAAAAGCATGTCAGTTGAGGAACTTCTCCGTAAATTAACTAGCGAGATTGAATCAAAAGCGTAAATTTTACCGCCTCAACTACCAAATTGCGTCTCCGCAACTCCGGTTGCTGGACGAGACGGGCAAACAGATTGGGGTAGTCACAAAAATTGAAGCGCTGCAGAAGGCAAAAGAGTTAGGTTACGATGTGGTGGAGATTGCTCCTAATGCCAAGCCACCGGTGGCCAAACTCATTGACTTTAAAAAGTTTAAGTATCAAGAGGCAAAAAAGGAACGAGAGTCGCGTAGGTCGACCAAGAACGTTGGAATCAAGGAAGTCAGGCTTCGACCTTTTATCGGACCGCATGACTTTGACACACGACTCAAGCATGGAAAAGAGTTTCTTAATGCGGGCAACCAGCTAAAAGTGAATGTGTTTTTTAAAGGCAGAGAACTTTATAAAAAAGAATTTGGGTTTGACGTAATGAAACGATATTTAGATAGTTTAGAAAACGCCAAAGTCGTCCGAGAACCCAGGATCGAGGGGAAAACGCTCGTTGCGATGGTCGTTGGTGGCATAAAAAAGACCACATAGCTATGAAAAAAATGAAGACGAAAAAAATCATCACCAAGCGATTCCGAAAAACCGGATCCGGTAAAATAATGCACCGCACTCAAGGAGCGCGCCACTTGCGAAGTAGAAAAAACAGCACCAGGAAACGCCGCCAAAATCGCCCGAAAGAGATCACAACGCGGGCATATTCGCGTATGATTGCTCAATACCTATGAGAGTCAAACGAGGCATTACTACGCACGCTAAACACAAAAAGCTACTTTTGGCTAACAAAGGTTACAGGATGACTAAACGACGAAACGTGCGCGTAGCGCGTGAAGCGTATCTACACGCAGGCGAGTACGCATTCGCGGGCAGGAAACTTCGAAAGCGCGATTTTCGGAAGCTTTGGATTACTCGTATTTCAGAAGCGGTCAAGCAAAACGGGCTCTCTTACAGCCTGTTCATGCATAAACTTAAAGTGGCTAACGTCAACCTCGACCGCAAAAGCCTGGCAAATCTCCTCGTCGAGCACCCCGACGCATTCTCCGCCGTCGTTGACAAAGTGAAGGGTGTTAATTAAAATTTGCTCATGCCCAAACAAAACGGTCAGTTAACGAAGCGTTATTTAGATTGGCTTTTTGATACTAAACTAGATTTGACGCTTGAAGAAAAATTTGACAAAAAGCTTAAGCCATTACATGATGAATTTGATCAGTTATTCAAAAAACTAGACTGGTTTACTGGCAGATATGAAAAGCTTGAGAAAGAACAAATTCTTCAATCTGAAAAGGTTTCAGAGCTTGAAGAGAGAGTAGAAACAGTTGAGCAGAAGGTTGGTATTGTAGTACAATAACTTCATGTCAACACAAAGAGCATTTTTTGCATTCTTTTTTGCCTCCAGACAAGGAGGTTCTTTGGGTCGTTATAAAGATTTATAAAAATTAAAAAAGTTATTTTCAAACCCGAGAACCTCCGAAAGGAGGTTTTTTAGTGGTAAAAGGAGGTGATTATTATGGCGGAAACTGACATAAGAATTCTAGAAAAACGGGCGGCGGCAAGATTACGAGGTGAAGACGTGGTTGCTCGCCAGGCTGGCGACGAGGCCTACTGGACAACACGCAATTACCGACCAGTGCTTCCAGTTACAGGTGATCAAGGAACTGAATTGCTTGATCTCTGGTACATAGACGATAAGCCGCGAGCAAAAAAACTATTGCAAGATTGGCAACTTAAATTAAGTCCATATAGGGGATAGTAATTGCATTGCTTAGCTTGCAGCTTAGCGATTTAGACAATACAATAAAAATACCTATGACTGAACTTATTTATCTGTCCGATAGCTATCGACAGAATGATCGAGCAAAAATCGTCTCCTCTGAAAGGAGTGAGAAAGACACGCTCATCGTGCTTGACCAGACAATCTTTTATCCCCAAGGCGGCGGACAGCCGTCCGATAAGGGAGAAATCGTTGGACCAAACGGCAAGGCAAAAGTCAAGCACGTCCGTATGCAGGGCGATGACGTAGTACACGAGTGCATCCTCGAAGGCGAACTAAAAGCGGGTGACCACGTTGATTGCGCAATCGATTGGGACTGGCGATACCGAAACATGCGCCGGCACAGCGCAGGCCACATAGTTCATGAGGCGGCAATGATCGTTTCGCCTCTTCTTATCCCTGTCAAGGGCGAACACGGAAGCAATCCGTATATCGAGTACAAAGGCTCCCTACCCATCGATTCAAAATACGTAATTGAAAAAAAAGCAAATGAGATTGTAGAAAAAAATCTTGCCTTAACCACTGAGTTTGTCTCTCTGGAAGAACTCCAAAAACGCGCATCTTACGTCCCCCAACATTTGCCAAAAAATAAACCGCTCAGGATTTTGATAATCGAGGGCTTTCATCCGATTCCGGACGGAGGTACACAAGTAAGCAAAACTTCAGAGGTTGGTCCTATCACAATTTCCAAAATCGAAAACGAAGACGATAAAGTGCGTATTTACTATGCTATCGAAGAAACTCAACCCTCCGTGAGCATACCACAAGAGTCGCTGTCAGGAGCTCAGTATGTAGGATTTGTTTTAGAAGCTCAGCAAAACGCAAAGAAAATACTTGAAGACACGTCTTTAGGAGTTGAAGATTTAAGGATTGCTTTGCTTGGCTCAAAAAGCGAGCTAGCGAGTCTGACCAAACAAATTCGCAACGTCATCGCCTCTGATCGACAGCAGGCGGGGACGGTCCTTAATCAAGTTAAGCGGAGTATCGAAAAACAACTTAATGAGGTGTCAAGCGTCAAGCGTCAAGCGTCAAGCGAAGAGTTTTTTGACATGACGGCTCCAGGAATCCCGCCGCCCATGGGGCATCTCCACATCGTCACTCAGGCGATTACCGAGATAACGCGGATTTTTGAAAAAATAGGCTTTACGCGCGTGCGGCACCCGGAAGTAGACTGGGACTGGTATGCTTTTGAATCACTCAACATGCCGCCAAATCACCCGGCTAGAGACGAGTGGGAGACGTTCTTCGTAGAAAGTTCAAAGTTAGAAAACAATAAGAGATTTCAATCAATTGTCTTAACTCCTCATACTTCTAACGGACAGGTGCGTGAGATGGAGAAGAGTAAGCTCCCTATCCGCATGATTAATATCGCCAAATGCTACCGCCGGCAGTCAGACGTCTCCCACGTCCCGATGTTTCACCAGTTTGAAGGAATGTATATTGATAAAGGTGTCTCGATTGGCAATTTAACTGGCGTATTTGATTTTTTTGTGAAAAACTACCATGGAATTGACAGAAAAATTCGATTGCGGCCGTTTCATTTTCAGTTTACAGAACCATCATTTGAGGTAGACATCAACTGCGGTATTTGTCTGGGCAAAGGATGCCGGCTGTGTAAAGAAGGGTGGCTTGAGTTGGGAGGAGCCGGCATGATACATCCAGTCGTTTTAAAAAATGGCGGCATCAATCCGCAAGACTACAACGGGTTTGCTTTCGGCTGGGGAGTAGAGCGTGCTTATATGATGAAATCCGGAACGAAACTGGACGACATTCGCTTAATCTACAGCAATGATATACGATTCCTGCAGCAATTTTAAATTTCAAATATGAATATCCTTGTTCCAGATTCCTGGCTGCGCGAATTTTTAATTACAAAGGCTACTCCTTCTCAAATAAAGGAGTGTCTCTCGCTCTGCGGACCGTCGGTGGAGCGGATGCATAAAGTAAGCGGAGATGTCATCTACGATATCGAAGTCACAAGCAATAGGCCGGACTCAATGTCGGTTTTAGGCATCGCCCGCGAAGCAGCGGCAATTATGCCTAGGTTTGGAATTGCGGCAAAGCTTGTCAATGACCCATACGAAAATAATTTAAAATTTCAAATTTCAAATTTAAAATTTGAGAAGAAACTAAAAATTAAAACAGATTCACAACTGAATCCCCGCTTTACATCGGTGGTTATAGATAACGTAAAAGTCGGGCTTTCTCCTGCGTGGCTTCAGAAAAGATTGGAAGCTACTGGCAATCGATCGCTCAATAATATTATCGATATCACGAACTACATTATGCGCGCGTACGGACAACCTGTTCACGCGTTTGATTATGACCAAGTTTTGGGCCACAAAATGATTCTGCGTGCTTCTAAAAAGGGTGAAAGAGTCGAAACGTTGGATGGCAAAACGCGAATTCTCCCAGGAAATGATATCGTCATCGAAGATGGAAGCGGCAGGCTGATTGACCTTTGCGGCATTATGGGCGCGGAAAATTCCTCAGTCAAAAACTCGACCAAAACGATCGTCCTCTTTATGCAAATATATAATCCTGTCAACATTCGCAAAACCTCCATGTCTCTGGCAATCCGAACGGAAGCGGCGAGTCTTTTTGAGAAAGGCTTGGACTCCGAGCTTGTTTATCCGTCAATTATGAAGGGCATCGAGTTGTTTAAACAAATTGCCGGCGGCAGCGTTGCAAGCAGAATCTATGACATTTACCCTAAACAGTTCACTCCTTACAAAGTCAGCGTTTCTAAAGAAAAACTTTCTGCATACCTTGGCGTCGGTCTTGCCGATAAAGATATCGTCAATATCCTAACCCCTCTCGGATTTTCCGTATTGACAGGGTCTCGCTCTGTCACTGTTAAGGTTCCCAGTTTCCGCCGAGACATAGAGATTGACGTAGACATTATCGAGGAGGTCGCGCGAATTTACGGCTACCACAATATCAAGCGCAAACTCCCGTCCACAGAGCCGCCACTCGTTGTCCCAGACCCAGTGCTATCGTGGGAAGAAGAAATAAAAGTCCGCCTGCGCGACTGGGGATTTGTCGAAATTTACACGTACTCAATGATTTCTGAGGAAATGATGGACTTATTTAAACTGAACAAGGAATCCGCCTATAAAATATCTAACCCTTTAAGTCAAGAATGGGTCTATATGCGGCCTACCCTTTTGCCGAGCATGCTTTCGACGATCAAACAGAATCTCAATATTGAAAGCAATCTCAAGCTCTTCGAACTGAGCATGGTCTACCAATACCGCAAAGGCAATTTACCTATTGAAAAACCAGTTCTTGTCGTGGCTTGGACGGGAAACAGATACTGCGAGGCAAAGGGGTTAGCCGAAGCCCTGCTTTCTCTTTTTGGTATACCATCAAACTTATTAAACTCATACGCCTCACTGAAATTGGTTGAGAATATAACAGTTTTAGAAATGGACTTTTCCAAACTGGTCAAAGACGCCAAACCCACAAAAGTCTACAATCCAATTCCCAAGTATCCGCCCAGCTACGAAGATCTGGCCCTCGTCGTGCCGCCAAAGACTCCCATCGGCCCGATGATCGAAGCGCTCAAAAAGGTTGACCCCCTTGTCGTCGATGTAAGCCTACTTGATTCCTACGAAAACGTACGTACCTTCCATATCACCTATCTTTCACCAGAGAAAAACCTGACAACAGAAGACATCCGCCCCATCCGCGAAAAACTCCTCAAAGTAGCAGAAGAAAAATTTAACGCACAATTAAAAGCATTGTAGTATAA
>SBBT01000042.1 GCA_005239595.1 Candidatus Troglogloeales bacterium
GGCCTCAGCGAGATCAGACGTCATAATTCGAAAATGGGTTGGGCAATAGCCGTTATACAAGATCAGCTTCCGGCCAGTCTCACGCATGACAAAATCGCCTAAATACTGATCAGGAATGAAAATCACCTCGCGATCCAATGGAATCGATTGAACCACGCGAACGGCGTTAGAGGAGGTGCAGCAGATATCCGATTCGGCCTTCACCGCTGCGCTGGAGTTGACATAGCAGACCACCACGGCATCCGGATGTTGGGCCTTCAGCTTGCGCACATCCTCCGCTGAAATCATCTCGGACATGCCGCATCCCGCAGAGAGATCAGGAAGCAGTACGGTCTGTTCCGGACAAAGCATGGCAGCCGTTTCCGCCATGAAATGGACACCGCAGAAGACGATCACTTTTGTGTTTGTCTCGGCTGCTCTATAACAGAGCTCCAGGGAATCCCCCATAAAATCGGCAATATCCTGGATCTCCCCCACCTGATAATTGTGGGCGATGATAACAGCCTGGCGCTCCATCTTGAGTCGTTCAATTTGGGAAACCAGTTTTTGGGTTGTTGTTTGCATGGTTTTTGCTCGGAAAGAAGTCTACCATACAGAGGGAAAACTGATCAATAAACCGGGTGGCGCGCCTGGAGGGAGTCGAACCCCCGACCCACAGCTTAGAAGGCTGTTGCTCTATCCGTCTGAGCTACAGGCGCGGCATTTCAAAAGATAACGGGATATCCTTAGCTCCATCTCCAGGAGTTGCAGTTCTCCGTGGCAAAACTTATAGACGATGTAGTATACTACATCTGTTTGCGCTTAAACAGTAAAACCATGGAAAACCCAATTTGATGCGGTGTCCTACTTTAGGTGAGCTCCCGCCCCCACCCCATGGTCGCCACGGTTGGCCATGGACCGAAGAAAGCGATCCCCTTGCTCCTTCTCTTGAAGGAGAGGTATGGCCTCGTATTAGCATTGTCACGCCATCGTATAACCAGGGAGAGTTCATTGAAGAGACGATACGTGCCATCTTGCTCCAAGGCTATCCTAATATTGAATATATTATTGTTGACGGTGGAAGCATTGACAACACGACAGAGATCATCAAGAAGTATGAGTCCCATATCGCTTACTGGGTAAGTGAAAAAGATCGGGGACAATCGCATGCAATCAATAAAGGGTTTGAACGTACCACTGGAGAGATTTACTTCTGGATTAATTCGGATGATTTCCCTGCTAAAAATACCTTCGGATTTATTGCCAATGCCTTTCGACAAGAACCGGATGTAGACGTTATCTATGGCGATAACTGTGATGTAGATCAGCATAGCAGGCCGCTACAACTTACAAAGTTTTCTGAATTTTCCACGGGAGAGTTAATCGCTAGAAACAGAATTGGGCAAGCAGAAACCTACTTTAGAAGTAGCACCTGGAAGAAATACGGGTTAGTGAATGAATCACTTCACTTCATTATGGATTATGAGCTTTGGATTAGGTGGGCGTTGGAAAATGTCCGCTTCAGACACTGTCCTCGCGTCCTGGCTTATTTTCGAATACACGAAAAGTCTAAGACCCAGAATCTCCTGATGCGAGTCGCCCAAGTTGAAAATATTGCCTTGTTGTACGACCTCTATCACTCAAAAAAATTACCACATCATTTACGCCCGCAGATCATAGAAGGCATCTATTTTCTCTGTCAGGAGGCATATTTTTGTCTTGATCCTAGGCGTTTGTGGATTAATCTATTTCATTATGTGCGCCTTGCAAAACGATTGCCTCCCCCATCAATGCTTCTACGTGGTATTTTATTGCTCTTAGGAAAAAGATTTAATAAGTTTCTATCATCTTTAAAGCGTACTCTTATCACCAAGTACGGCATTAGAATTACCATATGAGGTTGAACCTGACTAACCTAAGCATCTATCGTTCACTGGCTATTTGTTCTATGCGACTGTACGATTAATGGATATACGAAACTTCCTTAAAAACGCTTCGCTTGTTGTGGGTTCTTGTGTCGTTACGTTTATAGCGCTTGAAGCTGCGGTTCGAATGAAATATGGGAGCCAACCTTTTTTTATCTATCCGCAGGTTATACATGAAAATACGCACTATGGATACAAGATGAAACCAAATCAGAAAGGAACCTATACCTGGGATAAACCGGTTGAGACGAACTCGTTTGGTTTCAGGGATACCGAGTGGGCGGTCCCAAAATCAAAAGGGAAAATTCGCATTATGTGTATTGGAGATTCGTTTACATTCGGAAATGCTGTAAGGATAGAGGATACCTATCCTAAAATTCTGGAAAAAAGGTTAAGAGCGGTCAATCCAAATGTGGAGGTCATTTCTACCGCTGCGGCAGGTTGGACCACCTATCATGAACTTCATTTTTTGAAGAACGAAGGACTAAACTATGAACCAGATATTGTCATTCTCGGTTTTTTCTTAAATGATTTTGTCAGCAAGCCCGCAGCGAACATCGTATTTACCAGAGAAGGGAGACACGAGGAAAGACCTCCCTGGCTAAGGTGGCTTCCCTATGAATATATTTTCCTTGCAAAACGGTCTGCCCTCGTTTCTTATGTGCGTCAACGCCTTTATAATTTAAAGGGAAAAAGTGATTTTACAACATTGCTCTTACAAAACAAATTAAACCTGATCGAAAGCGAAAGAATTCAGGACACAATTTCATATCTATTAGAGATGAAAACCATTTTAAACGAGAAAAAAGTAAAGTTTATTTTAGCGTTGATACCGCCTGTCAATTTCTTCTGGCTTCAAGAAAAAACGCTTGATTACGTTGAATACATGGGGCAGGTTTCCAAAGAAAACCACATCTCATTTATTGATTTAGCTGACGGTTTTCGAAAATCTGAAAACACAGACAAGCTTTATCTGTATCCATGGGATAACCATCTTAGCCCAAAAGGTCATACACATGCTGCGGAACAACTTTTTTATAAAGTAAAAGAGACACTGTAACGTGCTTGTCTTGGACACATAAAGACACATAAAGATCTTCTTTCTATCTAAGCGTTAGGGGTAACCGTTTATGTCGATAAATATCCTTGGGATTTCAGCTTATTATCATGACAGTGCGGCGTCCGTCGTATCAGATGGAACAATCCTTGCCGCAGCGCAAGAAGAGCGTTTCTCTCGTAAAAAACATGACGCCCGATTTCCAAACAAGGCGATCTCCTATTGCCTGAAAGAATCAGGAGTTGCTTTAAAAGACTTTAATCAGATTGTTTTTTACGACAAACCATTGGTTAAATTCGATCGTATGCTGGAGACCTATCTGGCATATGCGCCGAAAGGTGTCAGCTCTTTTCTTACCGCCATGCCTTTATGGCTCAAAGAGAAACTCTATCTTAAGTCTCTCCTAAAGAAAGAGTTGGCCCAGGTTGGCAATTGTAAAGAGAACGAATTGCCTCCCCTTTTCTTTACCGAACATCATCAATCACATGCTGCCTCTGCATTTTTCCCAAGCCCTTTTGAACGGGCTGCTGTATTGTGTCTGGATGGCGTTGGTGAATGGGCGACTTCGTCCTTATGGCTGGGAGAAGGAAATCGCCTAACGCCTCTATGGGAGATAGACTTTCCTCATTCTCTCGGTCTCCTTTATTCCGCATTTACGTACTATACCGGGTTTAAGGTTAATTCCGGCGAGTATAAGCTTATGGGACTTGCCCCTTACGGAGAGCCTAAATATACAGACTTAATATACAACCATCTCATTGACTTGAAGAACGATGGGACGTTTCGCCTGGATATGAGCTATTTTAATTACACAACCGGCCTGACCATGACCAGCCAGAAATTTAACGACTTATTTAAAGGCCCCCCCAGAAAACCTGAATCAGAGGTCACCCAACGCGAGATGGACATTGCGCGATCAATTCAGGAAGTTACCGAGGAAGTCATGTTGCGTCTTTCTCGTACAGTGCATAAAGAACTCAACACGGATTATTTATGTCTTGCGGGAGGGGTTGCGTTAAACTGCGTTGCCAACGGCCGAATCTTACGTGAAGGTCCGTTCAAGGATATCTGGATCCAACCCGCAGCGGGTGATGCCGGCGGCGCCTTGGGGGCGGCGCTCGCCGTGTGGCACTTATACCACAATAAACCCCGCACAATAAATGGTTCTGATAGCATGTGCGGTGCCTACTTGGGACCCCGTTTTTCGGAAATAGAGATCAGGGAATATCTCGATACCATAGGGGCAAAATATCACTACCTCGAAGAGAAAGAGCTCTTGTCGTGTTTGGCAGAGTTATTGGCGACCGAAAATGTGATCGGCTGGTTTCAGGGTCGTATGGAGTTTGGCCCCCGTGCCCTCGGCGGTCGTTCTATTATCGGCGATCCGCGCAGTCCTAAGATGCAATCGATGATGAACCTTAAAATAAAATACCGGGAGTCATTCCGACCCTTTGCCCCATCGGTATTGTCCGAAAAGGCATCTGACTATTTTGGGCTCGATCGGTCTAGCCCTTATATGCTGTTAGTGGCACCGGTCTGCGAAAACATACGAATGTCAATGACGGAAGAAGAAAAAACCCTCTTCGGCATAGAGAAATTAAACGTTCCCCGTTCGGTGATTCCTGCCGTAACCCATGTCGATTACTCCGCCCGTATTCAGACCGTACATAAAGAAACCAACCCCCGGTATTATAACCTGCTGAGTGCTTTTGAATCGAAAACGGGGTGCGCGGTATTGGTTAATACCTCCTTTAACGTACGGGGCGAACCGATTGTTGGAAGCCCGGAAGATGCCTACCGATGCTTTATGCGCACTGAAATGGACTACTTGGTACTGGAAAATTTCATGCTGGCCAAGACAGATCAGCCGGCATGGAAACGTGATGATTCATGGAAGAAAGAATTTGAATTAGATTAGAGAAGATGCACGAGATACCAAAACCAGACAAAAGAGGATTAAGAAATTTCGGCCTTATGATGGGGGGAGTCGTTGCTTGCCTCTTTGGCCTCTTATTCCCATGGTTGGCAAGCCGTCGTTTTCCCTCATGGCCATGGATAATTGCCGCAGTGCTGTGGCTCTGGGCCTTTCTCGTCCCACAAACGTTAGAGATCGTCTACCGAAATTGGATGAGGATAGGGATCGCACTCGGTTGGATCAATACACGCATCCTTCTTGGCATTTTTTTCTATTTTATTGTCATGCCAATTGGGTTGGTCATGCGGTTATCCGGACGGGACCCGATGGCCCGCAAGTTTGACAAACATCTTGAGACCTACCGTGTTCAAAGCAGAAACATGCCTAATAAAAAAATGGAGGTACCCTTCTAATGTTTGAGCTATTGAAGGATCTATGGGAATTTATGAAAGAAAGAAAGAAATTCTGGTTGGCACCCATTATTATCGTTCTACTGCTCCTGGGGAGCCTGCTTGTACTCACACAAGGATCCGCAGTGGCGCCATTTATTTACACCCTTTTTTAATAAATTCTGCACTGCGAAGAATACCAGAATAAACAACAGCCAAACCCTGTTTCTTAAAGACGGGGTCTGTTTGTCTAAACACAAACAGGGTTAAGAGAATGAAGGTTTTACATCTATTGCATTCATTAAACACCGGTGGGGCTGAAAGATTGGTTTTAAACCTTTGTAAAAAGTTGGCGGAACGAAAAAAAATATCCCCCTTTGTGTGCGCTTTAACAAAGGGTGGAGACCTGGCACTTGAACTTTCCAAGGCAGGAATTCCTGTCTTCTCTCTGAACAGGCAGTCGGGCCTTGACCTTGGCCTGGTCTTAAAAGTTCGGAAACTTATTCTTGAGAATAACATCGACATTCTACATACCCATAATCTGGGTCCATGGATATACGGCACGCTTGGGAAAGCGGGCTTATCGAAAAAACATGTTCATACCGAACACAGTAATGTAGGAGACACTGATCAGTCCTACGTCGAGAGGTATCTGTCATATTTTACGAATGTCGTCGTCTGTGATTCCCAGGCTGTGGCAGGCTTCATGCGCACGCGACAAGGAATTAAGCCCGGCAAGATCCAAGTTATCTTAAACGGTGTTGATGTGGATTTTCCCCTTGTCTCAAAGAACGAAACTTTTAAAAAAAAGCTGGGGATTGAGGGAAAGATTGTAATCGGGACCGTAGCAAGATTGGATCCAATTAAAGACCAAAAAGGGTTAATTCTAGCCTTCACAACGGTTAAAGAGAAATTTCCAAACGCCTTTCTCATCCTGGTTGGAGACGGTCCAATGAGGAAGGAGTTAGAATCGCTCATTCACCATAAAGGGTTGTCCGATAGCGTAATGATTACCGGCATGGTTTTGAATGTAAAGA
This sequence comes from Candidatus Troglogloeales bacterium, assembly GCA_005239595.1. Taxonomy (GTDB): domain Bacteria; phylum Nitrospirota; class Nitrospiria; order SBBL01; family SBBT01; genus SBBT01. The sequence continues at coordinate 6,303 of SBBT01000042.1, forward strand.
AATATCTGAACATAATGGACATTTTTACGCTTCCTTCTTTCAGTGAAGGGTTGTCTATGGCGCTGCTTGAAGCAATGGCCCATGGGAAACCGGTTGTGGCAACCCATGTCGGTGGGAATTCAGAAGTGGTGGTCAATCAAGAGACCGGGCTTCTCGTTCCGGCCAATAATCCAAAAAGGCTGGCAGAAGCGATAGTTTGGATGCTATCCAACAAGAAAAGTATCGGGGAGATGGGGAGAAAGGGGAGAGAACGCGTGGTCAGTCAGTTTAGTATTGATACAATGGTCATGAAATATGAACAGGTTTACTCGTTTGTCTGGCGCGGCTCTGCGCTACGCTGAATCCAACCCTCTCGCGTCACCGGTCATCGATTCACCGTACTGAAGGAATAATCTCACTGGCTGGCTGGGGCGTTTTGTTTTTTTATTCCCTCGATGAGGAGATGGGTGTCCGCCTTTAAGAAAGAGACCTTGAGAACCTCTAATGCCGGAAGCGATTTTATCTGCGTTATGGTATTGCGATCGA
>SBBT01000048.1 GCA_005239595.1 Candidatus Troglogloeales bacterium
GGAGAATATCATCGAGGCCTCCTGGCAGGCGCTCGTCGATAGCATTGAATATAAATTACTCCACGATTGTGTTGAATGACTGGAAACCGACACAGAAAACGGTTGGTTTTCACGCGGGGAATTTAAAACAAGGCCGTTGCAGTAACGGATACAACCTGCCTCTTATAGTCAAACGCGTCAAAGTTTGATCCATTAATATTGGTCTGATACTGCAATGAACCAAACCATCCTTTCCGGAGTTGACCAGTCAATGTTAGTGTGTAGGTTTGATTCTGATCTTTTCTTTTCTCTCCTGTTATAGAAGTAGAATTTGGATTATCATACAACTTTGCTGTTGCCTCTGCCTTCACAGAGGGCACAACGAGACCCCGGATAGCTGGCCACTGGGCTGACAGATAAAACCGAAATCCTTGATAGGCCCAATCGGTTGAACGGGTAGATTCTTTATCATAAATATACCCATTATCTATCTTAATCCCCTTATCAGAAATGGTCTTTTTGATACTCAATTCCAAGGCATGATTTGTTCCTGTTCGATCATCATTATTTTGGAAGGCCGTCGAATTCAAAAACTTTTTATCGGAAAACCTGTACTCCAGGCGAGTCACTTGTTTTGGTTGTTTCAGAAGATCAATGGCGCTTGAAAAAAGACCGGTCTCCAAATAGTCGCTCCCAGCGACATTGGCCCCAGAGGAGTGATACGCGAAATCAAACTGATACGGTGTTTCAGGGGAGGGGCGATACGCCATTGTCAAGCCCAAATCATTACTCCTCACATCAAACCGGTCGAGTTTCTGATGCTGGGACTGGTAAAGCTGATATTGTATTTTGCCCGTCGATCGTTCCGTTTCAAAAAGCTTAAACCCAGTTCCTAAAACAAGAACCGTTCGAAGATCTGCTTTATCGGATATTCCAGACGGGAGGGGTGCGTTCTCCGGAGCCAAGACCACATTACTGTCCTGCTGAACAGAGAGACTTGTTGTGATGCTCCATCTTCTTACCCTGGGATGTTTCTCTTCAATTTCTTTCAAGAACGCTTTTGCCGATTGGATCATTGGCGATGCTTTTGCCTTTTCATCTTCTACTCCTTCTAGGACTTCCTCAAAAGCCTCTTGGGCTTCTTCAAAAACTCCCTGGCGATAGAAGGCCACGCCCGAGTAATATCGTGCGCTCACAACCAATTCTTCTGATAAACTGCCCGCGCGTAGAAACTGGGGAGCGGCCTCTTCAAATCGTTTCAACTGAAGATAATTAAGCCCCAGGTAATAAAAAACCATCGCCTGACGCGCACCGGGCTCAACCTCAAAAGTCTGCGCGGAGGTCAATGCTAAGACAGATTCGTCATACCGCTCTGTGTGATAGGCAGCAACGGCTAAATCAAAGTGTACCTTTTGAAAAGAAGCATCCACTTGTTTCAGTGTTGCATAGGCTAATTGATATTGACCCGAAAGACGCTGTGCTGATCCCAGATAATAAGTGCCTTCGGTATCTTTTGGGCGGGCCAGAAGCGCTTCCTGAAAGGCACCTATTGCCTCGTCATAACGATTTTCATTTAGCAGATACACTCCTTTGGCCATCGCTAGATCATAACGTTGTGACGTCTCTTTTTGTGCTGAACTTTCTTGGGTCTGGGTTGGAGGTTCCTTGGCCTTTGGAGAGGTTTCTTCCTTTTGTGAAGGGGTTCCCTTTGTCTGTGGCGTGCTTTTTTCCGTCTGTGAAGGAGCTTTCTCGACCGATGAAGGAAGTTCTTCGGCCTGGCTAATTCCAGAGCCGATTAAAATAAACAAGAGAACCTGCATGATCCATTTCCGCATACCCGTCTCCTAACTCTCCTGCTTTCTATACACCAGTCCTTCTCATAATAGAAAGGGACAGGCAAAATGGGATTAATTCGCGTTCAAAGTATACTCGATTTTAAAGTAAAATCAATAAAAAAATAACGATTTCGGCGAAATCATAAAGCGGGTCAACGAGGCGTATTGAATAGTTCAGCTTGTTTTTCCCCTCCCCTTGGGAGGGGGAACCAGAGCAGTGCCGTTTTTATAAGGAAATAATATAACAAGCAAAGAATAGGCCAAACCTTGATATGCAAGGAGCAGGCCAAGTCTTGCAACCGATGAAAAAAAGGATAGGGCAAATAAAAACCCAAGCAATCTGTATTGACTTCATTTGTGAAAAGGACAAAAATAGGATCAAGGAAAACGGGTTTAAGAGGGGGGTGAAGCCGTGTTTTGCCTACCGAAAACCTTTTTCTTCAATGTAATTGCTTCCGTTAGTGGATGTGTCCGTGCGAGGCCTGCCAATCCCCTTGTGCCCGTTTCGTCTATCAGCCCTTTATTCGATGACCTTGAAACCCGTCTTATAAAATGTACCCCAAATATGTTCATGGTGGGTATGTTAATGGCTGTTCTCTTCTCCTGTGTAACGCGTCCGCCTGAATGGCACTACAATCAGGGAATGGAGGAGGAACAAAGTGGCCGGATGGACTCGGCCAAAGACGCCTACCGCAACGCGATTAAAGACAACCCCCGGCTTATTCAGGCCCACAACAATCTTGGCGCCCTCTATCTGGAGGAAGGGAAACTCTCCGAGGCGGAGGTCTCGTTTAAGGCCGCATTGGCTGTTGACGGCAATTACTTTATTGCGCTGGAAAATCTGGCCA
>SBBT01000045.1 GCA_005239595.1 Candidatus Troglogloeales bacterium
GGGGATGGCTGTCTTAGGGCTTTATTTAGAGCGGCAGGCGGCTAGACGTTTTTTTTGGGGATTGGTTGGCGTGGTTTTGGGATTTCTCACCGGGGGATTTCTTAATGTCGCGATCGAACCGCTCTTTGCATGGAACGAAGCCGGTTTCCTGATTTGGAAAGGATTCTCGCTCCTTATTTGTTCTTATGTCGGCTTGATTTCCGCCTTAAGGATTGAAAAAGAACCGGCCCTTTTTAGGCGGAGCGAACCCCAGGGCGTCTCCAATAATAAGATATTGGACACCAGCGTTATCATCGACGGCAGGATTGCCGATCTCTGTGAGACCGGTTTTCTGGAAGGGACCTATATTATTCCCCAGTTTATCCTGCAAGAGCTGCAGCATATCGCCGATTCATCCGATTCTCTTAAACGTGCGAGGGGGCGGCGAGGTCTCGATGTGCTTCACACCCTCCAGAAAATGGTGAATCTGGATGTCCGGATTGTGGATGATGATTTCCCGTCCATTCGGGAAGTGGACGCCAAGATTGTGGCCTTAGCAAAGGTCCTTTCGGCGAAGGTAATCACCAACGATTTAAACCTCAACAAGGTGGCCGAACTGCAGGGGGTGCGTGTTTTGAACATCAATCAACTCTGCAATTCGCTTCGGCCGGTGGTCCTGCCGGGTGAAGCGATGAAGGTCTTTATTCTCAAGGAGGGAAAAGAGGCAGGACAGGGTGTCGGTTACCTGGATGACGGCACGATGATTGTGGTCGATGACGCGCGCAAGTGGATTGGGAAGAGTCTGGATGTCGTTGTGACGAGCGTACTTCAGACGACGGCGGGACGGATGATTTTTACAAAAGTGCGTGAAGAACCGGAACGCGAAGAACTACGGGTAATGAGAAACCATTAAATGGTGCACGCGCTTATCCCCGCGGCAGGGTCTGGTGTGCGATTTGGGGAGGCCGTCAAAAAGCAATTTCTGCCGCTTTGCGGTCTTCCAGTGATTGTTCATACCCTCTCTGTTTTTGAAGGGTCTTGCGCCGTGGATGATCTGATCTGCGTGGCGCCGCAGGAAGACCTCCCGCTTTTTGAGAAAATGATTCTGACTGCCGGTTTTACGAAAATCAGAATGGTTTTATCTGGAGGCACGACGCGCCAGAACTCGGTTGGGATCGGGGTTGCCTTTCTTGAAAAGGAAGGTGATCCGGAGGATGTCGTTCTAGTTCATGACGGGGTGCGGCCGTTTGTCACCCCTTTGTTGATTGAGGCGGTTGTTCGAAAGGCTAAAGAATCGGGGGCTGCGGTTGCAGCCATGCCGGTGACTGACTCCGTTAAGCGTCTTTCCTGCGACAATGTTATTCTGGAGGGGATCTCGCGAGACAGCCTCTGGGCGATGCAGACACCGCAGGCCTTTCGGTTGGAGATTCTGATTCGGGCTTTTCAAAAGGCGGCCTTTGACCGTTTTTCAGGAACCGACGAGGCCTCATTGGTCGAACGTCTGGGAGTCCCCGTCCATTGTGTGGAGGGTTTAGCGGAAAACATAAAAATCACAACCCCTTCCGATCTTAAGCTGGCGGAGTGGATTCTTCGAGAGAGAAGACGTCTCTCATGATACGGATAGGCATTGGATACGACGTCCACCGATTTGTAGAGGGACGCCGATGTTTTCTGGGTGGTGTGGATATCCCGTATCACCAGGGGCTGGCAGGTTATTCCGACGCGGATGTCCTTTTGCATGCGATTTGCGACGCCTTGTTGGGGGCGGCTGGAGAGGGGGATCTCGGCCGCCATTTTCCGGAGGGCGATCCGCGATGGAGAGACATCGCAAGTATTCGTCTCCTGGAGGAGGTGTCAAGGCTTTTGGTCAAGAAGAGTTTTCGGGTCAACAACATTGATGCGGTGGTAATCGCAGAGGGCCCGAGGATAGCGCGGTTTGTCGATCAAATGAAAATCAATATCAGTCGCCCGCTGGCGATGCAGTCTGCGGATGTGAACATTAAGGCGACGACGAATGAAAAGATCGGTTTTATTGGCCGTGGCGAAGGGATTGCGGCGCAGGCGGCCTGTCTGATTGAGCAGGTACCATAAGAAAATTGTAATGTTTGAAGCGATTAGAGGGGATATTAAAGCGGCTTTTGAGCGGGACCCGGCGGCGGAAAATGTGCTGGAGGTGGTTTTGACTTATGCCGGGTTCCATGCGATTCTGCTTCATCGGCTTGCCCATTTTCTTTGGCTGAAAGGCGTTCCGATTATTCCACGGTTCATTTCCCACCTTTCCCGTTTTGTCACAGGGATCGAAATTCATCCCGGTGCGATCATTGGGCGCGAGTTTTTTATTGATCATGGGATGGGTGTGGTGATTGGAGAAACCGCGGAAATAGGCGACCACGTCACACTTTATCAGGGGGTGACCCTGGGTGGGACCGGTCAGGAGCCTGGAAAACGCCATCCGACCATCGGAGATTATGTCATCGTGGGGGCGGGGGCAAAGGTGTTGGGCGCCATTGTTATCGGCGACCATGTCCGAATTGGCGCCAACTCGGTGGTGCTCCATTCCGTTGCGGATCATGCGACGGTGGTTGGCATTCCAGGTCAGGTGGTTCGTCGCAGAGAAGAGGAGGGTGATTTCGATCATACAAACCTCCCCGATCCGATTGCAAACCGCCTGGAACGTCTTGAAAAAGAATTGGTGGAATTAAAGAGCCGCATCAAGCAAGACAGCCCAGGCCGAACCGCTGGGCGTTCCGGATAAAAGCCTCCCTCCTAATCGATATTTTTATATCGGGCCATCTAAAATCATGCCGTCTGCCTATCCGAAGAATCCGGCACGTTTCATGACACGCCGGCTGCTTATTTGGTATCGCGCCTTTGGCCGTGATCTCCCCTGGCGTCAAACGCACGATCCTTATCAGATCTGGGTCTCCGAGGTCATGCTTCAACAGACCCAGGTAAAGACAGTCTTGCCTTTTTATCACAAGTTTCTGTTAGCCTTCCCGACGCTGCATGATCTTGCCGAGGCGCCAATTGGATCGGTGTTAAAGTTGTGGGAGGGGCTTGGTTACTACGCTCGGGCCCGCAATCTTCATCAGGCGGCAAAAGAGGTGGCGGCCCGTTTTTGTGGAACATTCCCATCGAAGATGGATGACGTTTTATCCCTTCCCGGAATCGGCCGCTCGACGGCCGGCGCCATTTTGACGATTGCCTTCGGCCAACGCCACCCGATTCTCGATGGAAATGTGCGTCGGGTACTTTGCCGGTATTTCTGCATTCAAGAAGACCCCAGAAAAGCCACTGACGAGCTGTGGCATTGTTCTGCGTCGTTGCTTCCTGAAAGGAATGCCGGAGATTTTCTCCAGGCGATTATGGATTTTGGCGCGACGGTCTGCACGCAGACGGACCCCCAGTGCCTTTTATGTCCTGTGCGGAAAGGGTGCAAGGGATATCAGAATGGGTTGCAGGAGGCGCTACCGCTAAAAGGCATACGAAACCGAATTCCCCATCGGGATTATGTCGCCGGTATCATCTTCAAGGGAGAACGGGTTTTGATCCGTCGGCGTCCGATGAAGGGGCTTTTGGGCGGGTTATGGGAGTTTCCGGGCGGAGAGGCCAGGTCGGATCCGCCAGATGCGTTCAAGAAAGTCCTTTCTGTATTGTTTTGTGAGAAAAACAGCGACCCATTGCAGCCGATTTCCTGCATGACGATCCGTCATGCCTTCACCCATTTTCGGATGACCCTCCATGTCTTCCTCTGCCGGGTGCGGACACCTGTCAAAAATGGATCGGGAGAAATGCGGTGGGTCTTGCCGGAGGAGCTTGAGGAATATCCCTTCCCATCGGCCTATCAGAAGATCGTTTGCGCGGTGACGGAGAAGGGGAATTCAATAGAATTTCTAAACCGATTTTTAAAAAGGAGTGAATATGTCGGAAGAAGGATTGGTTTATAAGGAGGCGGAGGGAGACCCCTTGGAGTCTTTCAATCAGCCGTCGTCCCGTCTATCTGTAGACGGGAAATTAGAAGCGGTTTTACGGGCAGTAGCGGAGCATGCCGAGACGATACGCGATCCTGGTTGTTTTCTTAGCCTCTTACTGGAGAGGATTGTGAAGGTCATGGCGGCAGATGTGGCGCTGCTGTTTTCCTGGGGAGGAGATCAGACAGAGTGGAACCTTGTTGCGCACCATGGTTTTCCCAAGGATTTTGGAAAAGGGGAGATTTCACGCGCATGGCAGTCTCTCCCGACCATTGTGTTTCGGCAGGGACCGCATCTCTTCTCGAATGACGTGTCAAAAGATTCGCGTTTTGTAGGACAGGTGATTCGCGGAATGAACGTACAGAGCTTTGCCGGCGTAACACTTTACGCCAACGAAAAGCGGCTCGGCTCTTTCGCTCTCGGATTCTTTCGGCCGGACGCCCTTTCTCCGAAAGATCATGAGATATTCCTGTTGATTTCAAACCTGCTCTGTCCCGCTCTGGCCAATGAACCGGCGCCTGATCCCTGTTTATCAGAAGACGGTTCTGCGGAAAAAGAATTCTCTGCCGGAAGCACGGAGGCGAAAATTTTGGAAATACTCCTCTCTGGGTTGAGCTATCCTTCCCAACGCGAGGACCTTTTTAAGGAAATTTTAGAGAAATGCCTTCCTTTGATGCATGCGGAAGGGGGGTATATCATGCAGTTTTATGAAAAAAGACAGCGGTTTTTCCCCGTTGCCCACCAGGGGCTCTCTCCCGATCGAGCTGAGCATCTCGTGAGACAGGGTGTTAAGATGGGAGAGAACATTTTGGGAAAGATTCTTCAGAGAAAAGAGCCCTCTTTTTTAAACGCGCATAAGTCTGGGACGCACTTAAATCAAAGGTTGGTTGGGGAAGAAGGATTGCAATCGTATGTGGGGGTCCCCATCACAGACTCATCTGGCGTTTGGGGAACGCTTTCCCTGTTCTGCCGCGGCAGTCTCTTCTCGAAAGAAGATCAGGAAAGAGGCGTATTCCTGGGGAGACAATTAGGTTATCTGGTGGACAATAGGAGGCTTTTTGATGAAGCGCACCAACGCGCCTTAGACCTCGTTGTCGTCAATGAATGCGGCCAATCCCTCTCAAAGAGCCTTTATTTAGAGCATCTCTACGCATCGGCCGTGGCGTCCATGACAAAGTTGATTGGGGCCGCTCATGCCTATATCTTCTCTCTGGATGATCAAAAGAATATTCTCTGCGGCGTGGCCGCTTCTCCCCAACGGCTTGACGCCGTCCGTAAAATGGTATTCAGGATGAACGGGAACACGTTGATCCCGCTGACGGCGAGGGATAAACACCCTTATGTGATAGAGCATGCCTTCTACGATCCGAAGGTTGGAAAGGTGTGGGCGGATACCTTTAAGTCAAAGTCGCTTTTATCGGTCCCCTTGGTCAGCAAAGAGCGGGTCATTGGGGTGATTCTGTTGGATGAGACCCATTATTTCAGGTCGTTTACCGCGGAGGATATCCAGAAAATTGAATCTTTTTCCAGACAGGTGTCGATTGCCATTGATAATGCGACGGTCTATCAGTCGGCCATTAAACAGGTAGAACGCCTAAAAACCCTCTCCTCCGCGATGATTAATATCGAAGAAGAGGTGCGTCGCCACACGGTCCATGAAATTCAATCGAAGATGGGAGGGGTTCTTTCTGATATTCAGGCGAATATAGAATGGTTGGAGAGGAAACTGTATCAACCCGATATAGAGATGACAGAAAAGATTGAAACCATCAAGTCTCAAGCGGGGCGTGCGCTGGAAAGTATGGAGCGGCTTTCTTATGAATTGCATCCGAAGATGCTGGATGAAGCAGGTTTGATCCCGACGCTGAAGTGGTATGTTGACGATTATTCGCGGCGAAATTCGGTGGCGGTTCATCTTCAGACCCATGATTTAGAAAAGCGTTTTTCTGCAAAAACGGAGGTCCTTTTTTACAGAATCATTCAAGAGGCGTTGGCCAATGTGTCGAAGCATGCCAAGGCAGAATCAGTGATCCTCTCGCTGGAGAAAAAAGAGGCGCTCGCCTACCTTTATGTGACAGACGATGGCGCGGGCTTTGACGTGAGAGGATATTTTTCTGCTCCGCCGGCGATGAAACGGGGTCTTGGAATCTGGGGCATGAAGGAACGTGTGGAGCTCGCCGGAGGGACGTTTTTCGTCGACTCTAGCCCGGGCCATGGAACCCGAATTTCCATTAAGGTTCCGATTATGAGGAAGGGCCTATCCTAACAAAGGAGGAGAACGCCTCCCCTTTGCTAGGGGAGGTTAGATAGAAAATAGGCTCGTTAATTATTGTTAGGGGGTGGACTTTTAGCCTCCGTTTTAGGGGTTTCCGTCTTTGTTTTTGATTCACTTGTCCCCTCCGTCGCGGGAGGTTTTGTCTCCTTTTTTGAAGGGGTGCTTTCCTCCTTTCTGGCGTAATCGGTGATATACCAGCCGCTTCCTTTAAAGACCAGACCGGCGGGAGAGGAGATGATTTTATGGACCTTCTCCTTGCAATGGGAGCAGGCCGTTACGGGCGGATCGGACATACGCTGCATCACTTCAAAACGACTCTTGCATTTCTCGCACTCATATTCATAGATTGGCAAACCAGATATCTCCTTTTTTATGTAAGGTTATTAAACGGCGTCTCTGCTATCGTTCAGACGCCAGCCTCGAGAGGCCAGCCTCGATTTTTGGAGGCTAACCGTGAGATAACATCAGAATCGCCTCTTTAATCTTTTGAAGTCCCGTCATCAAACGTTCTTTGGAAGTTGCGAAGGAGAGCCGCAGATATCCGGCTACGCCAAAGGCCTCTCCCGGTATTGTGGAGACCCATCCCTGTTCCAGGAGAAATGCGGCCAGATGGAGAGAGCTTCCGATCTTATGTCCGTTGTATGTCGTTCCGATTAAGGCCTTCACATTCGGAAAGACATAAAAACTTCCGAGAGGGCGGGGGCATTTTATCCCCGGGATCGCATTGAGCCCTTTTACCATGAGATCCCTTCTGTCACTAAATTCGCGAATCATCGTCTGAACAAAGGATCCCCCTTCCCGCAAGGCAGCAGCAGCCGCTTTCTGTGAGATGGAACTCGGATTGGATGTGCACTGGCTTTGCACGGTTCCCATCGCTTCAATTACCTCTTGATTCCCTGCGGCATATCCGATCCTCCAGCCGGTCATGGCGTAGGACTTTGAGACGCCGTTGACTAGGATCGTTTTTTTCTTTAAAGGGCCGCCCAATGACGCGATGCTGGTATGAACCACATCGTCATAAACAAACTTCTCATAAATTTCATCTGAAATAATCCACAAGGGCGTCTCTATCAAGAGGTCGGAGAGACCTTCGAGCTGTTTTGCGGTATAGGTCGATCCGGTCGGATTGCAGGGATAATTTAAGATGATGGCCTTTGTGCGCGATGTAATCGCTTTCTTTAATTGAGAAGGTGTTAGCAGGAATTGGTCTTCTTCACGCGTTTCGATGAAGACCGGCCTCGCGTCGTTTAGTAAAACCTGGTCCGGATAAGAAACCCAGTAGGGGGCCGGAATAATAACCTCATCCTGCGGATCGAATAGAACCTGGGCAATGTTGTATAAGGTATGTTTGGCCCCGCAAGAAACAATCACCTCTCTTTTATTGTAGTCGAGGTGATGATCCGCCTTTAGCTTATGGATGATCGCTTCTTTTAACTCATCGGTACCGGAGGCGGGTGTATATTTGGTATGCCCGTCCTGTATGGCGCGATGGGCCGCCTCCGACGCGACATCCGGAGAGCGAAAATCGGGCTCGCCGATTCCGAAATCGACAATATCGATCCCTTTCTCGGACAGCGCCTTTACCTGCGCGGCCATGGCCATCGTTGGGGAGGGTTTGATCTGTTGCATGCGGCGGGCAAGGGTCATCTTTCTTTGAATTTCTCCCGTAACTTGGCGATGACCCCTTTGGGAACGAGATCGGAGACATCTCCCCCGTAACTGGCAACCTCTTTAATAAGAGTTGAGGTAAGATAGGAATACTCTTCGCTCGGCATGAGAAAAAGCGTTTCAATGTCGGGGCGAAGTTTTCGATTCATTAATCCCATTTGGAATTCGAATTCAAAATCTGAAACAGCGCGGATCCCCCTGATAATAGCGGTGGCCTCCTTTTTGCGCACGTAGTGGACCAGGAGCCCGTCAAACATTTCGATCCGGATGCCCGTCATCCCGGATGTCGCTTCTTGAATCATTTCCAGGCGTTCGGACGCGTTAAAAAGAGGGATTTTCTTTGGGTTGGGAGCAACGGCAATAATCACACTCTGAAATATCTTTTTTGCCCGCCTGATAATATCGATATGTCCATTGGTGATCGGATCAAACGTCCCTGGATAGACCGCAATGTTCAGTTTTTTTTGCATATAACGTAAGGAGGGTCCCCCCGTATTTGTATACCCTCGATAAGAAGAGGCTTTCTTTTGGCTCCGGAAGAGGCGTTTTGTGAAAATGTTCTATAAAAACAACGCCTTTTGCCGTCAGCATAGCACCATCCATCAACGATGGCAATATTTTTCCGATCTCATCGCTTTGATACGGGGGGTCGATAAAGATAAAATCAAAGGTCCCTCTCCTTTTTTGTCTTACATAATTAATAGCAGGCATTCTGAATACCTTCCATCGTCCTGAAAAAGGGTAAGTCCCTAGCTGCTGTCTTAACCGTGCAAACTGTTTTGTCTCTTTTTCAATAAAGATGACCTCTTTGGCCCCGCGGCTCAATGCCTCGATGCCAATAGAACCGGTACCAGCGTACAAATCGAGGAAGGATGCATCCTCTATTCGATCGGCGATAATATTAAAGAGGGCTTCTTTCACCTTGTCGGAAGTTGGGCGAAGATGGTGGCTTATTGAGAGGGGAATCTTTTTGCCCTTGGCAATGCCTGATATGACCCGCATGGTTTCACCTTTGCTTAAAAGAGACACATGTGTAAAAATTTAACACAATTTGTATTTTGAATCACCAGCGTTGGATCAGAAGAGGTGATGTAAAATCTTGTGTGTAAAATAAGGAGAGGGTGTAAGCTGGTTTTTCTGGCAAGAGAAACCTGAACCTTAAGGAAGGAGCTTACACCGATGA
>SBBT01000101.1 GCA_005239595.1 Candidatus Troglogloeales bacterium
GAGCGGGGGGAGATATCTTTGACCTCGATCCTTTTGTTGTGAACCTGGCAGACACGGCCGAATCTCGTTTTGTCAAAGTAACCATTAAACTAAAGCTGTCGGATGGGAGCGCAGCAGAAGAAATCACTAAGGAGTTACCCTCGATACGGGACAGCTTATTGATCCTTTTGAGCAGTAAAGAGTTCAATAGCATCCGCACCGTTCAAGGGAAATTAGAGTTGCGCGATGAAATCCTGGAGCGCATCAATACCGCTCTCAATGCGCAAAAGGTCAGCGGTGTTTACTTTACCGAATTCGTGGTTCAATAAAACCTTTGGGATATAAGATAAATGGCTGAGAAAGTTCTATCGCAGGAGGAAATGGATGCCCTCCTTAAGGGAGTCAGCGAGGGGAGTGTCGACACCCGTGTGGCACCCGGCCCCACAGGGGGAACGCGTTCTTACGATCTAAGCAGTCAAGAGCGTTTTATCCCGCGGCGGATTCCTACCCTTGAAGTCATCTGTGAGGAGTTTGCCCGAATGTTCCAGATGTCGATCGGCACAACGCTACAAAAACCGGTTGAATTCAAAGCAAAGCCGCTCGAAGTCATCTCCTGGGCGGATCTGGCAAAAAAAATTCCCTCTCCCAGCAACATCAATGTGCTTAGACTCGATCCCCTTAAAAACCCGGGCCTTCTGGTGATTGATGCCAAGGTGATCTATCTTCTCCTGGATCACCTCTTTGGGGGAAAGGGGCAGACCCAGTCCAAAAGCCAAGGTGGTTTTACCCGAATCGAATTAAGGTTCATCCATAAAATTGTAAACCAGATCATGGAAGACCTCCAAAAGGCATGGAAGCCGATCTACGCCATACAGATTTCCATTATTCGGACGGAGGTCAACCCGCAATTGGCGTCGGTCTGTGTGCCGACCGAGATGGTCATCGTGGCTCCGTTCCGATTAAAGATACACAATGACGAGCGGGAGATTTTATTCGGGCTCCCCTATCCCACCATCGAGCCGATCAAGGATAAATTATACAGCATGTTCCAGAGCGAGCAAAAAGATCTGAGTCAACAGTGGGGAGAGTTGTTACAGAACGAAGTCTATAGTTGCCGCCTGTCTGCGGTCGCAGAATTGGGAATGGCCATGTTAGATGTGACAGACGTTACCCAGCTGACGATCGGAGATGTTATTACCCTCGATAAAAGTGTCGTTGACGATTTGGAACTCAAGGTAGAAGGAAAGGTAAAATTCTTGGGAAGGCCCGGGGTCTATCGGGGAAACCTGGCCTTCCAGGTAACCAAGATTGCCCCGGACGAGGTGGAGGTAGAGGATGGGTAAAGAAGAAAATCCGGAAGCGAGAACAGCGTCTTTTTCCACGTTAGAGCAAAGGACGCCGACAACCACGGCAGGAAATCTTGATTTTATCCTGGATGTCCCGCTGAAAGTGGTTGTCCAATTGGGTACAACCAAAATATTAGTCAGGGAACTCTTACAGCTCGGTCAGGGGTCGGTAGTGGAGCTTGAAAAACTGGCGGGAGAGCCGATGGATGTCGTCATTGGAGACAAACTGATCGCCCGCGGCGAAGTCGTAGTGGTCAATGAAAAGTTTGGTGTGAGGTTAACCGACATTGTGAATACGGTTGACCGCGTTAAACAGCTACAAAAATAGTTCACACACGCACTCGGAAGAAGATCGCCATGGATCCATTGTCCAGCTTGCTGAAAATGGCTGCAGCCCTTGCGCTGGTTCTCGGAATCATGGTGCTTTCCGCATATCTGTTTAAGCGGTTCTTCGGCGGGAGATTGGGCCTTTTTAAGGCTGAGCCGCTTATTCGTGTCATGGCAATCTCCCACTTCGGCGGCAAGAGAGAGATCGCCGTTGTTGAAGTGGGAGGAACCTATTTAGTGGTCGGCATGACTACCAGTCAGATCTCTCTGTTGACGAAATTAGAGACGCTCCCTCCTGCAACGCATACGGGAGCCCCAAAACAGGCATAAGCCATGACACATTCAAGCCCTCCAAGAAAATATCTATTCGCCTTCATGGAAATCCTTTTGGGAGCCCTTTTGTCCTTGTTGGCAAGCCCGATCCTGTCATGGGCCCAGACGCCGCCCGCAGGCGCGCCTCCTTTTTCTATTAATCTTGGGGGGGGGCAGGAGTTGTCGGTTAGCATACAAATCTTATTGTTGTTGACGGTTTTATCCCTTGCACCGGCCCTCTTGATTATGGTGACTTCCTTTACCAGGATCGTGGTCGTCCTCTCCTTTTTAAGACAGGCGATGGGAACACCGCAATCGCCCCCTAACCAGGTCTTGATCAGCCTCGCCCTGTTTTTGACCTTTTTTGTCATGTCGCCTGTTTGGAATAAGATTAACGCCGAGGCGCTACAACCCTATTTGGATCAAAAGATCACGCAGGCAGAGGCCCTTGAACGGGGCGTGAATCCCATTCGAGACTTTATGTTAAAGCAGGTACGGGAAAAAGACCTCTCCCTTTTTGTGGAGATGGCAAAACTCCCTCCGCTCAATAGTCCTTCACAGGTTCCAACCTACGTCCTGATCCCCTCCTTCATGATCAGCGAGTTGCGCACCGCCTTCCAGATCGGCTTTCTCGTCTACCTTCCATTCATTGTGATCGATTTTGTGGTCGCCAGCATCTTGATGGCGATGGGGATGATGATGATCCCGCCGATGCTGATTGCCCTTCCGTTTAAGCTGATCCTTTTTGTTTTATCAGACGGTTGGTACCTGTTGATTGAATCACTGGTGAAGAGCTTTGGTTAAAAAATGCGCGAGCGGCCGGAGATAAAAGATACGGGGGCAGCCCGTCATTGTAGAACGATCGGGGTATAGATCATGACCATAGAGTTTGTAATTGAAATTGTGCAACGGAGCATTGAGGGCGTGGTGCTCCTGGTAGCGCCGGCGTTACTGGTCAGCCTGCTCGTGGGAGTGATCGTCAGCCTCTTTCAGGCGGTTACACAGATCAATGAGGCAACGGTTACGTTCCTGCCGAAAGTCTTGGCGGTTGCCCTGGCCTTGTTTCTATCGCTGCCGTGGATGCTGTCATTTTTCTTAGACTTTACCAAAAATTTGCTGGGCAATATCCCAACCTATCTGCGTTGACACGCGATGGATGGGGAGATACCCCGTAGAGGCAATATGGAGTTTTTTATACAGTCACTCATAAAAAACGAAGCGGTTTTTTTGCTGGTTTTGGCGCGCGTGGCCTCTATCATGATTGCGTTGCCGTTCATAGGGGGCCGCGGGATTCCCGCCTTCATCAAGGCGATGCTCGCCCTTTCGATCTCATTGGCCCTTCTCCCCTTTCTGCGTATTGAAGCAGGTCCGATAGAACCGGTCTCGTTAGCCGTCGGCGTTGTACGCGAACTGTTGCTGGGCCTGGTGATCGGCCTGGGAGTGCGGTTCGTCTTCGCGGCCATCGAAATTGGTGCGGACATGGTCGGCATCCAGATGGGGTTTGGCCTGGCGAACGTCTTCGATCCGATTACGAATCAACAGGCATCCATCATTAGCCAGCTGTTCAGTCTGGTGGTGGTTCTCGTTTTTTTCGTTGTGAACGCCCACCACATTATCCTGCAGGCCTTAGTCTATAGCTTTGAAGTGATTCCGCCTTTTGGGTTCTATCCCTCCGGCCCGCTGATAAAAAACCTGATCGGGTTAGGCAGTTCCATGTTTACGACGGGGATGAAAATTGCGGCCCCGATGACGGTCGCCCTCCTTCTCTCTCAAGTGGCGATGGGGATTCTCTCTCGTGTAGTACCGCAAATGAATATTTTTATATTCAGTTTTCCGATCACCATTGGTGTGGGACTTCTGGTGCTTGGTGCTTCCGTTTCCCTGCTTCTTGGACTGATGCAAGACCAGATACGGGGTCTGGAGGGAACGGTTTATACGATTTTAATTGAAAGTCGTACCCCGTGATCCTTCATTGCGTCCCTTGTCTCTTTTATCAGGACGCACGATGGATAAGGAGCGGTCATGGCCGAAGATGACGCAGAACGTACTGAAGCCCCTTCCGCGAAACGGCGGGAGGAGGCCCGCAAAAAGGGGCAGGTTGTTGGAAGCAGAGAAATCACTTCCGCAATGCTGTTGCTGGGAGGGGTGTGGGGATTAAGCAAAATGGGCCCGCCATTGGTCCTTAAAACGAGGGCCTTTATGATTCACACATGGTCTTCCTTTTCATCGTCCACCCTGACCGAGGAGAAGGCTTATGAATTGCTCATGTTTAGTCTGCAACAGAGCCTGATGATCCTGATCCCTATTATGTTGTTTTTAACCGCTATTTCCGTTGTTTCAACGGGAACCCAGCACAAATGGCTCTGGACTTTTCAGCCTTTGGCTCCCAATTGGTCCCGCCTCAATCCCATGACTGGATTCGGACGTCTTTTTTCACTGCGGGCTATCGTCGAGCTTGTAAAAACCTTGGTGAAATTTATAGCCGTCGGCTATGTCACCTATCTTGCGCTGCGAAAAGAGGTTCCCGAGATACTGGTTGCAATCCAGACAGCCCCGGTGCAGATGCTCGGCACGGTGGGCGGCATGGTTTTCCGGTTGACACTCTGGACCGGTTTGGCCATCGCCATCCTTAGCGTGGGAGATTACCTCTACAACTGGTGGGAGCATGAAAAGGGACTCAAGATGAGCCGCAAGGAGTTGAAGGATGAGACGAGGCAATCGGAAGGGGATCCCATGGTCAAGTCGCGGATTAGGAGCGTTCAACGCGAGATGGCCAGGAAGAGAATGATGGCCGAGGTCCCCAAGGCCGAGGTGGTGATTACCAACCCAACGGCATTGGCCATTGCCCTCATGTATAAGCCTGGAACGATGGAGGCCCCCAAGGTGGTGGCCAAAGGGGCCGGATTTATTGCGCAAAGAATCAGGGAACTTGCAAAAGAACATGATGTGCCGATCATAGAAAATAAACCGCTGGCGAGAGAACTGTTTAAGCTGGTGAAGATTGGAGAGTATATCCCGTCGAAGTTTTATCGGGCCGTTGCCGAGATACTGGCTTATGTGTTGAAGCTGCGCGGGAAATATCCGTAGGCGGTCCCTGCGACAGGCAGCGACAACCGTGCTTCACAACCTGAAAGATCGGATTTAAGGAATAAGGGAGAAAATGGCAAACGCAACTCCAGTGCCAAAGCCGGCCGGCTTGAGCATGAAGAACCCGGATATTGTTTTGGGAGTCGGAATGATCAGCATCCTGGTGATCATGATCTTTCCCCTGCCGAGCACTATTGTAGACCTCTTGTTGGCCTTTAGTTTCAGTCTCTCCCTGGTTATCATTTTCGTGTCGATGTATATCTTAAAACCTGCTGAATTTTCTACTTTTCCATCGGTGCTCCTTTTTATAACCCTGTTTCGCCTTGCCCTCAACATTGCCACCACCCGGTTAATTCTGCTTCATGGAGAGGAGGGACCCGCCGCCGCCGGTCAGGTGGTCAAGGCGTTCGGACAGGTGGTAATCGGGGGAAGTTACACGGTAGGACTCATTATTTTCACGATCCTGGTCATTATCAACTTCGTCGTCATCACAAAAGGGGCGGGCCGCATTGCCGAAGTAGCGGCACGGTTTATCCTGGATGCCATGCCCGGAAAACAGATGAGCATTGACGCCGATCTTAACTCCGGGATGATTGATGAAAAAGAGGCCCGTAAACGCCGGTCGGCGATTGCACAGGAAGCCGACTTTTATGGGGCGATGGACGGCGCAAGCAAATTCGTCAGAGGAGAGGCCATTGCCTCCATTCTGATTATAGTTATCAACATTGTCGGCGGATTAATTATCGGTATCGCCCAAAAGGGGATGCCGATGGTGAAGGCCGCAGAAAACTATACCATCCTGACCGTTGGGGAAGGCTTGATCTCACAGATACCGGCCTTGATTATCTCAACCGCCGCCGGCATCGTGGTCACCCGCGCCGCGGCCGAGTCCGATCTGGGTGCCGACGTCACCAAACAGCTGCTCGTTCATCCACGCGCCATCGTGGCGACATCAATCGTTCTGGGGCTTCTAGGTATTATTCCAGGTCTACCGCATTTTGCGCTGTTAACCCTTTCAGCCCTAACCGGCGCCATCGGCTACATGGCGTTGGCGTCCAAAAAAGAAGAGGCGATCCGGACTCAAGAGGCGGCCGCCGGGCCCGCGCCTGCGCCTCCCAAAGAAAACGGCGTCATACCGCTTGATCTGATGGAATTAAACATCGGCTATGGCCTGATTCCCCTGGTAGACGAAGCGCGAGGGGGCGAGCTTTTAAAACGCATTACAGCGATTCGGAGACAGATGGCCCAGGAACTGGGGTTTGTGGTCCCTCCCATTCACCTTCGGGATAATCTCACCATCAAGCCGAATGAATACCTTATTTTAATCAAGGGGGTCGAGGTAGCCAGAGGAGAGTTGCTGCCGGGCCATTACCTGGCGATGAACCCAAGCGGCATTGATAAGGGGGTACAGGGCATTCCAACCCGAGAGCCCTGTTTTGGTCTCCAGGCGCTCTGGATTACGGAGCAGGACAAAGAGCGCGCCCAGATGGTCGGCTATACGGTTGTCGATCTCTCGTCGGTCATGGCGACCCATCTCACTGAAATCATTCGAAGCAACGCAAGAGAGCTGCTGGGCCGTCAGGAGACACAATATCTCCTCGACCAATTCAAAAAGGACAATCCCAAGGTCGTGGAGGAACTGGTCCCGAATCTTCTCCCTCTGGGAGTGGTGGTCAAAGTACTCGGAAACCTCTTACGGGAGCGCGTTCCGATTCGCGACATGCGCACCATTCTGGAAACCCTGGCCGATTATGGGGCGGCGGTCAAAGATCCCGATCTCCTCACGGAATATGTCCGGCATGCCCTGGCGAGAACCATCACGCGCCAGTATCAATCGCCGGACGGGGGGCTTCCGGTCATCAGTCTCGACCCGCGGCTGGATCAGGAATTCGCCTCCGCCATCCAGCAAGGCCCACAGGGAGGAGCCCTTGCCATCGATCCGCTAACGGCGCAAAAGATTCTGCTGCAGATACGCCAGGCCGCCGAGAGGCTCTCCATGAAGGGACATACGCCGGTAGTGCTCTGTTCCCCCATCGTCCGGCCGCACCTTCGAAAACTAATTGAGCGGTCGTTCCCGAATATCGCGGTCCTCTCATCGAACGAGATTATCCCGCAGGTTAGGTTACAGTCACTCGAAACAGTCGGTAGCGCTGAAGGTGCTTGATGCAGATAAAAAAATTTGAGGCATTAAAAATGTCGGAAGCCCTTCGGGCCATTAAGGAAGAACTGGGGCCGGACGCGGTCATTTTATCCACGAGGGAGATACAGAAAAAGGGGGGAAAATTCGGCGTTATGGAAACACCCGTGATCGAGGTCATGGCCGCAGCAGATTCAACCCCGCCTCCCGCCGCCGGACAGTCCCCGCTTAGACCAGGAATTTTTCAACATCTCTTAAAAGAAATGGCCCTGGCGGGCCGTTTCTCCGCCGAGATTGCCCCTATTCAAGAAGAACTGCGCGCGATTCGCGAGTCGCTTGGAACGATTAAGGCGATAAGCGAAGAGAATGAAAAACAATTTTCCCGACTCCAAAAAACATATGACGAAATGAAAGAACTGCTAAAGAAAGGGATGGAGGGATCCAGAGAAGAAACAGCAAGACCGAAAGAGGCACGCGTTCCTTCCAAGTTGGTCAACCCGATCCCAACCAGGGAAACGGGCGCCGACGCAGTTGCAATGGACCGAAAACAGGAGACATCTTCGCTCAACGGCCTCCCCCCGCGGGGCAATCGCCAGCCGAAGGTGATATCCGTCACAAGTGGGAAAGGTGGGGTGGGGAAGACGAATGTGGTGGCAAACCTGGCGGTTGCCTTGTCGAGTTTTGGACAACGGGTTTTAGTCCTGGATGCCGATCTGGCCCTTGGAAATATTGACGTGCTTTTCGGCATTGTTCCAAAATACAGCTTAACCCACGTTCTCAATGGAGAGAAGACCCTTCCCGAAATCATGGTCGAGGGCCCCCGTGGAATCAAAATTCTTCCCACAAGTTCAGGAACGGAGGATTTGACCCATCTGACTCCAGATCAAAAGCTGACGTTGCTCTCCGCGCTCGATCAGCTGGAACAGGATGTGGACATTTTTCTCATTGACACCGGGGCTGGAATTTCCGCCAATGTCCTTTTTTTCAGCACGGCGGCCCAGGAAATTATTATCGTTGCCGCGCCGGAGCCAACCTCGTTAACCGACGCCTACGCCGTCATGAAGGTGTTATCCAAACAACACGGAGAAAAACGATTCAGACTGCTTGTCAATATGGTTAAAAATGAAGGAGAGGCCAAAGAGGTCTATCGGAAACTCTGCCTGGTCTCCGAACAATTCCTGGATATTTCGATTGATTATATCGGTTCCATTCCAAATGACGACTATGTCAAGATGGCGGTATGCCAGCAGAAGGCGGTCGTTGATATCTATCCCAAGGCCAAATCGAGTGTCGAGTTTACACGTCTGGCAAAAAATGTTATGCAATGGCCGATAGCTATGGTTCCAAAGGGAGGCATCCAGTTTCTCTGGAAAGGTCTTCTCGCACCGCAGTACAGGCCCGCGTCTCCCCTCCTAGAGAAAACGGGAGGGACAGGGCATTAACCGGTCTCTGAAAGAATTCTGGATAGAGGACCGCAGGGACCGGGAAAACCGAAGCGTACGGAACCTTCCGAGCAGCCCGGATATAAAGGCTTTTCAAAAGCCTGCGAAGGATTGACATGGCCGAGCCTTCTCGCACGCCACGGGCCGATTTGGCGCAGCGAGATCAATTAATTGATGAATATGCCCCCGTGGTCCGTTACCTGGCACAGCGGCTGGCGTTTCGTCTTCCGCCTTACTTGGATATAGAAGATTTAATCCATGCGGGCATCATCGGGTTGATGGACGCGATTGGGAAATACAATCCCGCAAAAGAGACCAAGTTCAAGACCTATGCGGAATTTCGCATCCGCGGGGCCATGCTTGATGAACTTCGTTCCCTCGACTGGATTCCGCGATCAGTGCGAGAGAAAATCGGGCTCCTTCAAAAAACCTTTGGTGGGCTTGAAAAAAAACTTGGAAGACCCCCTACCGGAGAAGAGGCGGCATCCGCCATGGAAATGTCCCAGGAACAATTTGACCACTTTATGTTTCAGGCAAAGGCGTCAACCCTGTTGAGCCTTGAGGATTTTGGGTTTAAGGAGGGGGAAGAGCGCAACATCTTTGAAGCGCTTGCCGATGCGCGTGCGGAAGACCCCCTCATTTCGCTCCTATCGCAAGACGTCCGGGAAAAGCTGGTTAAGGCCATCAAACAGCTTCCCAAAAAGGAGCAACTCGTCATTTCGCTTTACTATGACGAAGAGCTGACAATGAAAGAGATTGGGCAGACGCTCAACATAACGGAATCGCGTGTCTGCCAGCTGCATTCGCAGGCAATCTTACGGTTAAAGGGAAAGCTGAAAACGGTCGGCGATCGGGGGAAATAGTTTGCTAACCGCTCTTATATCTAAACAGCAACAACTCCAAAATAGGGGGTTGTTCTTTAACGAAGGGGAATGAACCATGGATTTGGCCACAGTTGTAGGTTTGATATCTGCATTTGCGCTGGTAATCTGGGGTATTCTTTTGGGAGGGCCGCTTCTTCTCTTCTGGGATCTCCCCTCCGTCTATATTGTGGTGGGTGGAACTTTTGGCGCAACCATGATCAATTATCCGGTCAAAGATCTCTTTGGAATGGTCCTGGTTGTAAAAAACGTCTTTTTTCACCGAATTTCATCCCCCAGCGAAACCATTAAGGTTTTAGTGGATCTGGCAAGAACCACGAGAAAAAGCGGCATCCTCTCCCTTGAGCCTTTTATTAAAAGTGTGGATGATAATTTCTTTGCACAAGGAATACGAATGATTGTGGATGGCGCGGAAGTGGACTCGATCAAGAGCGTGCTGGAACGGGAGATGGACTACACCAGTGCGCGACACAAACTGGGCGCCGAAATTTTTACCACGATGGGAATGTATGCACCGGCCCTCGGCATGATCGGAACCTTAATCGGGTTGGTACAGATGTTACAACGTCTGGAAGATCCAAGCAAGATCGGTCCCGGAATGGCCGTTGCCCTTCTTACGACCTTTTATGGAGCGGTATTCGCCTATCTCCTCTTTCTCCCGATTGCCGGAAAGCTTAAAACGCGCAGCAAGCAGGAGATGCTGGTCAAGGCGCTGATCATGGAGGGTATCCTCTCCGTCGCCTCGGGAGAGAACCCAAGGGTGATGGAGGAGAAACTGAAGGTCTTTTTATCTCCAAAACAGCGGAAATAGACGAAAGACAACCGCCTCTATCCATTATCAGAAAGCGTAGCGTATGGCAAAGAGAAGACCGCTCGATGACGAGGAAGAACCTGCGGGGGGAGAATCTGGCCAGCAGATGATTTCCATTGCGATTTCGTTGAAATTGCTGGTCTATTTTATCTATCTTAGCTCACTGGCTGCGGCGGATACGGAAAAGTCAAAGCAGGCGATTGAATCGCTTCGCAGCTCGTTTGGGATCCTTCGGGTCACACAGAATGCCTCCCCCGTCAAAAGAACTCCCCGTTTCGTTCCCATCGACAAGGATCTGGCAAAGCTGGTTCAGGAATTTCGGCGCGTGATCAGAGAAGAAAACCTGGAAGATCTGGTGGATGTCTTCGTCGAAC
Source organism: Candidatus Troglogloeales bacterium (assembly GCA_005239595.1). Lineage (GTDB taxonomy): Bacteria > Nitrospirota > Nitrospiria > SBBL01 > SBBT01 > SBBT01. The sequence continues at coordinate 10,697 of SBBT01000101.1, forward strand.
GGGACGACCTGGTGATTAATTTCTCGGATAAAATTCTTTTTCCTTCCGGCAGCGCGGAGATGCACCAGAATGCCACCACCCTTCTTGATAAACTCGGCAAGCTAATAAAGACCTCTAACCGCCAGGTGCGGGTGGAAGGGCATACGGACAACCGTCCGATTACAACCGAGAGGTATCCCTCTAACTGGGAGCTCTCCGCAGCAAGGGCATCAACCGTTTTAAGATACCTGTCAGAGCGATGGAGTATCCATGGAGACATTCTGACCGCCATCGGTTTTGGCGAGTATCAGCCGCTCGCCTCCAATAGTACCGCAGAGGGGAGGGCCAAGAATCGCCGTGTAAGCATTCTCTTGATTGGAAAAGGGAAGTCCGATGCCCAAAAAGAAGGTTAGAAAACCTTATCCCCAGAATGTAATCAAGAGTCTCGTTGCCCTCTTTCAGAGACTGATTGAACGCTACGGGATTGAGGAGCGGGTCTATGTGAAATCCGATAAAAGAGGGGTCATTCTGACGATGTCGGATGCGATCCTTTCTGATCTGACGACGGTCGAACCGCCGCCAACGGGCAAACCCGCTTCAACCCCACCTCCCAAACCGAAGCCAAAACCGGAAAGACCTCTCTTTGAGCCAGGCACCGCCGACTTAAAACCGGAGGCTAAAAGGATTTTAGACGAGATGATCAATTTTCTCAGAAGTGAAGGAGTCATTGAACTAACCAGAGATCCGGACTATCCCATCCGGGTGGAAGTGCACACGGATAACACGCCGATATCCAATCCCCGCTATCCTTCAAACCGTGAGCTCTCTTCAGCCCGTGCCGAAAGCGTTGTACGTTATTTTTTAAAACCGGAGATGGAAGAGATAGAGGGATTGGATGTAAAACGCTTATCCTCTTCAGGTTTTGGAGAATTCCGACCCATTGCGGCCAACGACACCCCGGAAAACCGCGCAAAAAACCGCCGCATCGAAATTATTATTGTCAATGTCCAAGAAGAGATTGTTGTACGAAAGATGGAATCATGGACCGAAGTCAACCCTGGTCAGTGGATGCTGACCTTTGGAGACATGACCAACCTCATGCTCACCTTTTTTATCTTTCTCTTTGCCGTAAGCTCGACTTCCAAAGACAAATTGCAGGAGACCCTAAAACAATTTAAACAAATCCCGCAAGAGAAAAAGGAACGGATGCTTGAGGTAAAGAGAATACGAGAAAAAGAACGGGGGTTTTCTCCCGAAGAGGTTAAAAGAATCCTGGAAACGAAGGGAATTCAAGATAAGGTTTTGGTAAAATCCGATAAGCGGGGTCTTATTCTAACCGTGTCCGATGCCATTCTTTTTGATTCGGGGGCCGCTGAAATAAAACCGGAAGCAGAGCAGGTACTAAACGGGGTCGTTGAAATTTTTACCGACACCGATTATCTGATTCGGATTGAAGGACATACCGACAATGTCCCGATTGTAAGCGCGCGATACCCCACCAACTGGGAGCTCTCTAATGGAAGGGCCGCGGTGGTCGCCCGTTACTTCATTGAACGTCATCAGCTTGCGCCCCAACGATTTTCTGTGGCAGGTTATGGCGAATTTCGGCCGGTTGAAACAAATGACGATCTTCAATTGCGCGCAAAAAACCGCCGGGTGGAAATTGTAATTCTAAATAAAGGCGAGGTCAAAAAGTTTTCCGGGAGGGCAAATCCCGTCCCTGCTGCCTTGCCCCCGCCACCCACAGAGACGAAGCCAGAAACCATCCCTCCCTCTTCTCCTGCAGAAATAGCGCCAGAGTCTCCAAAAACATCTTAATTGACTTAAGTTCCATATCTTAGGGAAAAGACGCTGTAATAATAAGAACTACTGGACTGTTTGAGGTAAGGTCTTATGCTGCAAGGTTGAGCGCACGTCCGGTTTTTGGAAGCCCGCCTGATAGGATGGCGTTAAGGATGCGTCCAAAGGCGC
>SBBT01000172.1 GCA_005239595.1 Candidatus Troglogloeales bacterium
TTCCAGAAGCTCGCGGATCGCCTCGGCCCCCATCTCCGCACGAAAGCCGTTTGCCCCATGCTCCTCAAGCAGGGAGCGATACTCTGCCTCCGTCAGCGTCTCCCTTTCACGAAGATCGGTCTCCTTTGGATCAATCACTACAAAATTTTCAAAATAAAGGACACGCTCCAATTGTTTGAGGGTCATATCCAAGAGAATGCCAATCCGGCTCGGAACCCCTTTTAAAAACCAGATATGCGCAACCGGTGTGGCGAGTTCGATATGCCCCATCCGCTCACGTCGAACCTTCGATTGAATGACCTCTACACCACACTTATCGCATACGATTCCTCGGTGCTTCATCCGTTTGTATTTTCCGCAATTGCACTCCCAGTCCTTGGTCGGCCCAAAGATCCGGGCGCAGAAAAGGCCATCCCTTTCCGGCTTAAAAGAACGATAATTAATCGTTTCTGGCTTCTTGACCTCCCCGTAAGACCAAGACCGGATCTTCTCACCCGAAGCGACACGAATACGAATACCGTCAAAAGAAACCGGCTCCTTTACCTTCTTCAGAAGGCCGTTCCCCGCTTCGACCTTGCTCATCGTTTCCATGGAACCTCCAAAAATTAATCTCTCTTCTGAATTAATTCCACATCCAGCCCTAGACTCTGCAGTTCCTTGATCAAGACATTAAACGATTCAGGAAGCCCCGGCTCAAAAAAATGCTCGCCCTTTACAAGGGCCTCGTACATGCGCGAACGGCCAGACACATCGTCGGATTTCACGGTCAGAAACTCCTGTAAAACGGAGGCGCAGCCATACGCCTGGAGGGCCCAAACCTCCATCTCCCCAAGGCGCTGTCCCCCAAACTGGGCCTTTCCACCGAGCGGCTGTTGTGTCACCAGCGAGTAGGGACCGATCGACCGCGCATGAAGCTTATCGTCCACCAGATGGTGAAGTTTCATCATGTACATAATTCCCACCGTCACCGGCCGATCAAAAGGCTCTCCCGTTCTGCCATCATAAAGCGTTGTCTGCCCAGTCATCGGCAGGCCGGCTGCATGAAGCATCGCTTTAATTTCCTGCTCTGACGCGCCGTCAAAAACCGGGGTCGCCACATGAAGCCCCAAAGCCTTTGCGGCCCATCCTAAGTGGATCTCCAATATCTGTCCGACATTCATTCTGGATGGCACCCCGAGCGGATTTAAAATGATTTCTACCGGTGTCCCGTCCGGAAGATAAGGCATCTCCTCCTCGGGAAGGATGCGGGAGACCACTCCCTTGTTGCCATGACGTCCCGCCATCTTATCACCCACCTGCACCTTCCGCTTCATCGCGACAAAAACCTTAACCAGCTTGATAACCCCGGGAGGGAGCTCGTCTCCCCGCCTTAATCGTCCCGCCTTCTCATCGTAAGCGGTCTGCAAGATGTCAATCTGTTCTTTGGTAAAGGCATCAACGCGGTCAATCTTCTCCTGCTCCTCCGGCTCATTTAAAACAATATTCCTGAGTGTCTCATTCGGAATCTGGGCCAAAAGCTCCTTCGTGATCTTCTGTTTTTTCTTTAAGAAAATCTCCCCCGATTCAGGATCGAGGATATCGACACGAACCGGCTTCCCAAGGAGGAGCTTTCTGATTTTCTTATACTTCTCCTCTTCGATGATTCGAAGTTCGTCCTGGTGGTCCCGCTGTATCCGTATGAAGTCCTCACTTTCAATGCTCTTTAATCGTTCATCCTTCTCCATCCTGTTTCTGGAGAAAATCTTTACATCCACCACAACTCCCTCAATCCCGGGAGGGACATAGAGGGAGGCATCCTTCACGTCACCCGCCTTTTCCCCAAAAATCGCCCGCAGTAACTTTTCTTCCGGCGTCAGCTGGGTCTCTCCTTTCGGGGTCACCTTTCCGACTAAAAGATCTCCCGGTTTTATCTCGGCGCCAATCCGTATAATCCCAGACTCATCAAGATCTTTTAAGGCCTCCTCGCTGACACTTGGGATATCCCGAGTGATTTCCTCCTTCCCAAGTTTGGTATCCCTCGCCTCAAGTTCAAACTCCTCAACATGAATAGAGGTAAAATGGTCCTCTCTAACCAACTTCTCCGAAATCAGAATCGCATCCTCAAAGTTGTAACCCCTCCAAGGCATAAAGGCGACCATAACATTCCTGCCGAGGGCCAGTTCTCCGTGATCAATGGCGGGTCCGTCAGCCAGGATATCTCCTTTTTTGACACGCTGCCCCACCGTAACAAGCGGTTTTTGATTGATACAGGTACTCTGATTAGATCGTCGTATTTTAGTAAGGTTGTACACATCAAGCGCCACTTCCGGGTCATCGGTCGCAAGTGCCTTCTCTTTTCGGGTCAACTCCGCCTTCACAGCAATCCGGGTCGCATCGACCCCTTCCACGACGCCACTCCGCCTCGCCAGTATTACATATCCCGAATCCCGGGCAACAACCGACTCCATGCCGGTTCCGACCAAAGGGGCCTCGCAGGAAATCAAGGGAACGGCCTGCCGCTGCATATTTGAACCCATAAGGGCCCGATTGGCGTCATCATTTTCAAGAAAAGGGATCAAGGCCGTTGCAACGCTCACCAGTTGTTTTGGGGAGACGTCCATATACTCGACCCTCTCCGACGGGACCATGACAAAATCACCGGCAAAACGCGCGGAGACGTTTTCGTCTACAATCCGCATCTGGCTATCCACGGGGGTATTGACCTGCGCGATGACATGCTTGTCGCCATCAATGGCCGAGACAAATTCGATGTCATCCGTCACCTTTCCTTTTTGCACCTTCCGATAGGGAGACTCGATGAAACCAAATTCATTCACCTTGGCATACGTAGCCAACGAGGTAATAAGCCCGATGTTGGGGCCTTCCGGCGTCTCGATCGGACAGATGCGACCATAGTGACTCGGATGAACATCTCGGACCTCAAAACCGGCGCGTTCGCGTGTCAGTCCTCCCGGGCCGAGCGCGGACAACCGCCGTTTATGGGTAACTTCCGCCAAGGGGTTGGTCTGATCCATAAATTGCGACAGCTGGCTGCTCCCAAAAAACTCTTTCATGACAGCGGCCACCGGTTTTCCGTTGATGAGGTCATGCGGGAGAACGGTCTCGAGATCAAGCATGTTCATCCGCTCCTTGATCGTCCGTTCCATACGGACCAATCCAATCCGAAACTGGTTTTCCAAAAGTTCTCCAACGGAACGGACCCGGCGGTTTCCAAGGTGGTCAATATCCTCGATGTCTCCTTTTCCAGTCCGTAAGTCTATGAGATAACGGACAACCTCCACTAAATCCTGGTCTGTCAACGTTCTCTGATCCAGCGGCAGATGAAGCCCCAGTTTCTTGTTAAGTTTGAGTCGGCCGACAGAAGATAGGTCATAGCGCTTCGAATTGAAAAACAGGTTCTGGAACAGCACCTTGGCCGTCTGCATTGCCGGTATTTCCCCAGGCCGAAGTCGGCGATAAATTTCTACCATCGCCTCCTCCGGGGAGAGGACATTTTCCATCGCCATGGTATTTCGAATCACCGGCAGGGTTTGAATATTGTCTATGTAAAGGACCTGGAACTCCTTAATGCCGGCCTCAACCATCTTGCCAAGAATCTCGTCGGTCAACACACGGTTTCGCTCCAGCAAAACCTCGCCCGTTTCCGGGTGAACCACATCGTTTAAGACCGCCCTCTCAACTAATTCCTCCAGGGGATAGACAATTTCCTTTATTCCCTCCGTCCGCATCTTTCGGATAATCGTTTTCGCAAGCTTGCTTCCTTCCTTTACCAGGACTTCACCGGATTGTTTATCGGTATAACTTTCGGGAGATGGAAGCCCCCCATGGATCTCGGGATCCAGTTTTCTGAAAAACTTTCCGTCGGATACCCGGACCTCTTCGATGGGATAAAACAGCTTTAGAATAACCTCTTCAAGACTCTTCCCCTCTATTTTTCCATGGCCTCCGGTCAGAGAATAGTGCTTTTCCTTTTCGACCGCCTCTTTCTGAATAAACGCCTTTAACAATACGGTCACCGGCATTTTCCTCTTCCGATCGATTCGGACATAAAGGAGATCCTTTGCATCAAATTCAAAATCGAGCCAGGAA
>SBBT01000012.1 GCA_005239595.1 Candidatus Troglogloeales bacterium
GACACCTGCTATATCGATAAAGAGAGGCTCTCTTCACCGTTCGATCGAATATGCAAGAGAAAACGGTTGTCGGCAACCTTCAATATCGGTTTTAAACCATCTTTTTCAACAACCTGCTAGTGGATGCGGAAGACTACCTACATGTGGTGGTAGGTGGAGTCAACTGTAGGCATATTTCGGATTAAAACGCTTCTTCAACCGCTATGAGCCCAAGCGGGATCAGTTGCTGGATCAATTCTATCCGGCCATCCACTTTGTATCCGTTCTCAATCATGTCCAGTGTTGCTTTAGCACGATTTTGTGCGGTGCTTTTTCCTTGCCTTTTCTCTATTCTTTTCATGTGACCTCCTGGATTGATGTGTCGATCTTGCCGTTCTTGCCGATTGCAAAATCTACATTATCGATTCGGAGGTCATTTTGAAAGTCAACTAAGTATAGGACATTCCCCAGGGGCGGATTGAGCGGCTGTGGGGTACCGTTCAAGATCGACTGGTGGTAGGAAATGCGTCTTGCTGGGATTACCACGTTTTCCAGAAGAGACCTCCTCGTCCGGTATTGGAACGGAGTTTATGTCTAAAGGGGATGTGAACCGTGAAACAAGACCACACGGTTTCCTTTGAAGGCTTAATCCTTCAAATCCCGCCTTCTTCCCTGTGGGTGTCGATCGCGAAACGAAAGATAGAGGTTATCCAGTTTCAGGAGGGATCGCTTGAGGCGAGGGATAAAAACACACGGTTTTTTCTCTGTCAAAGGAGGACCTGCGGAGTTTAATCGAGAAATACCCGATCAAAAAAAGGCCATTACAAAATGCGGCTTAATTCAACACAACGGACATTTTTACTTTTCTGTGGCACTTTTGGCAAGTGCTTTGACGTTTCAGAGATGTTTGTTTATATTGAAAACCAATGAAACCGTTTGTCATCGTCCTCTTCCTTCTTTTAGCCGCTACCCCATTTTTGGGATGCCAAAAGAAATATGACGCCAAATCGGCATTTAAAATGAGTCTCTCCTCCGAACCGCCGACACTCGATTGGTCGCTTGCGACCGACAATGTTTCCATCAGGGTCATTGAAAACCTGATGGAAGGACTCGCCGAATATGACAAAAACTTAAGGCCTATACCAGCCATCGCAAAAAGGTGGGAAATCTCTCCGAATGGGTTAACCTATCTTTTTCATCTTCGGGATGATGTCTACTGGACTGATGGAAAGCAGGTGACGGCGCACGACTTTGAATATTCGTGGAAGCGCCTCCTTAATCCCCTGACGGCGTCGGAATACGCCTACTTTTTATATGATATTAAAAATGCCACCGAGTACAACAGCGGAGAGATTCAAGATTCTACCGAGGTCGGGGTGAAAGCCATCGACAATAACACCCTTCGCGTAACCCTTAAAAAACCGGCCGTCTATTTCCCATCGATCACCACATTCACGGCAACCTTCCCGCAGCGCAAGGACTTAATCGAACGATATCAAGAGCGATGGACGGAACCGGCCCATTTGGTTGTCTGCGGCCCCTTTCGCCTGACGGAATGGCGCCATGAATACCGGCTGATCCTCACCGCTAACAACGGTTACTACGGCGGACGCCCTCCCCTTGATCAACTGATTTTCTACATTGTAGAAGAAGACACCACCGCCCTGGCCCTTTACGAAACGGGCGACTTAGACCGTGTGGGGCTTCCACCGCTCGCCATTCCGTATTATCGGAATCACCCCGACTATCGCCACGGCCCTTTTTTAAGAGGCTACTATTACGGCTTTAATGTAAAGCGCTCCCCCTTTAACAACGCAAAGGTTCGACAGGCCTTTTCCATGGCCATTCATCGCGGCGAATTTCCAGCCATTCTACAAGGAGGCGAGACGCCGGCCACATCATGGATTGCAGAAGGACTGCTCGGCTACAATCCAAAAATCGGCATTAGGTTTAACCCACCAGAGGCACGGAGGCTTCTGGCGGAGGCTGGATATCCGGACGGCAAGGGATTACCGCCGATTACACTTGCCTTTAATACCGATCCGACCAATCGGTTAATCGCGGAAAATATTCAGGCGCAGTGGAAAAAGCATCTCGGGATAGAAGTCCTTCTCGACAATATGGAATGGAAAGTCTATTTGAAACGGCTTAAGGAAGATACCCCGCAGATTTTTCGCCTCGGCTGGGGAGCCGATTATCCCGACCCTGACAATTTCATGAATCTTTTTACCAGCGCAAGTGGAAACAACAATACCCACTGGGAAAACACCGTCTATGATCGGCTGATCGCCGATGCGGCAAGTGAGCAGAACGAGGAAAAAAGGATCGCCCTTTACAATCAGGCACAGCGGATTCTCACGGAAACCGATGTGCCCATCATGCCGCTTTTTTTCTCCGCACAGAATCTGCTCATTAAACCCTCTATCGAGGCGTTAGAGATCAATGCCATGGACCTTCTTTATCTAAAAAGAGTTCGGAAACGATGATACGCATACTACGCCGGCTTATCTGGGCCGTTCCGGTCTTGTGGCTGGTGGCAACCCTTACCTTTGTGATCATGCATATCGTTCCCGGCGGGCCGTTCGACAGAGAGAAGAAACTTCCTCCGGAGATTAAAGCCAATATTGAGGCCAAGTACCATTTAAACGAGCCGTTATTGCGCCAGTACTTTCTGTATGTTCAAGGACTGTTTCACGGCAATTTAGGCCCCTCGTACAAATATCTGGAACGATCTGTCAACGACATCATCTGCGACAGCCTGCCGGTATCGATGGGGCTCGGCTTGTTAGCCCTGCTGGTGGCCCTGGTGATGGGCCTGTCCGCCGGGATTTTTTCTTCGTTTTTCCCAAACTCGATCTTAGACAGGTTCGCCATGTTAGCCGCAACCGCCGGCATCGCAACACCGAACTTTGTCCTGGGGGTCTTTTTGATTTTTATTTTTTCACACCATTTTAAAATATTGCCCCCTGCCCTTTGGGAAGGGGCCCGATCGATGGTCCTGCCTGCCGTCACACTCGGTCTTGCGCCAGCGGCCTATATCGCACGACTGACCCGTTCCTCTATTCTGGAGGCAAACCGGCAGGATTTCGTTCGGACCGCCCGGGCAAAGGGGTTGCCGGAGTCAACGATCCTGATTCGACATATTTTAAAAAATGCCCTAACCCCCGTTGTCACGATTATCGGACCGCTGGCCGCATCGTTGATGACCGGCTCCTTTATTGTGGAGTTCATCTTCTCGATTCCAGGAATGGGGAAATATTTTATTACCGCTGTCACGAACCGCGACTATCCCTTGATGATGGGGGTCACATTGATTTACGCTGTTCTGATCGTTCTGGCCAATATGGTCGTTGATATTATTTATACCGTAATGGATCCAAGAGTAAAGCCGTAGTAACACTTTAACTAGAATAAATCATGTACTTATTTTTACGGCAGTTTAAGAAAAAGCCGCTCTGCCTTGTAAGTGCCGTTATGATCCTCTTCCTATTAGGGATCGCCTTGTTTGGAGAGATGCTCTCCCCCTACCCGTACGACCTCCAAAATACAGAAGAGACGTTATCGCCTCCAGCACGGGTGCATCTTTTTGGGACGGACCAGCTTGGCCGAGACCTCCTGTCACGGCTCATTTATGGAACGCGCGTCTCGATGACGGTCAGCCTCCTGACTGCATTTTCTGCGATATTAGTGGGGACCCTCTACGGCGCCCTTTCAGGGTATTTTGGAGGAAGGACGGACGCCCTCATGATGCGCCTCGTCGATGTGATCTACGCCCTTCCCGATCTCCTCTTGATTATTTTGATCACGGTCGTGATCGGACGAGGGCTTCTCGGCGTTTTTTTGGCCTTAAGCCTTGTCGGATGGGTTACCGTCGCTCGATTGATTCGGGGAGAGGTGCTTCGGCTAAAGGAACAGCCTTATATTGAATCGGCCAGGGCGATTGGCGCCTCCCACACACGCATCCTCTTTCTCTATATCCTTCCCAATACGCTGGGAGCGCTCATCGTAACCCTGACTTTTCTGATTCCATCTGCCATATTGGCGGAGTCGACATTAAGTTTCATCGGGTTGGGGCTCTCACCGCCGGCGGCAAGCTGGGGGACATTGGCCAATGAAGGATGGAAGGGGCTTCGGTTTTATCCCCATCTGATTGTTTTTCCCAGTCTGGCTATTTTCATCACCATGCTTGCCTTCAACTTCCTAGGAGACGGCCTGCGCGATCTTCTGGATCCACAACGAGCCGCTGTCGATTCACATGACGGATGAAAAACAAGGATACGGTTTTGTTCTTATTTCCGTTTATCCGGGACGATCTTTAGTATTTCTCCCATATAGTCCACCAGATACATCTCCCGCTGTTCATCCACGCCAAACGCGCTGATATTCCGATCGGTCTGAAGAAGCAATTGATGGAGTGCCACCTTCTTCCCGTCATAGCGCAGCCCCCAAACCTTGCCGCTTCCAAAATCCCCATAGATATAGACGCCGCGAAGCTCAGTCATGGCGACGCCCCGGTAGACGTGGCCGCCGATCACCGCTGTCCCTTCCGATCGCGGATAATCGAGAATCGGGAATTTTAGACCCCCTTTCTTGCATTTTGGGGCCACCCCCGGCGTGCAAATCTTTCCCTCCATGATATTCCAGCCGTAATTTCCCCCCTTTCGAATCACATTCACCTCTTCGCGATCATTCTGCCCGACATCGCCGGCATAAAGGAGTCCGGAAATATTATCAAAAGAAAAGCGCCAGGGATTTCGAAGCCCATAGGCCCAGATCTCCGGCGCGGCCTCTTTATTATTTACAAAGGGATTATCCGGTGGAACGGCGTAGGGGCTTTCCGATTTATCCACGTCGATTCTAAGCATCTTTCCCAGTAGCGAGGCAAGATTTTGTCCATGGCCATGGGGATCGTTTGCCGAACCGCCATCGCCCATGCCGATATAGAGATAGCCATCCGAACCAAATAAGATATGCCCGCCGTTGTGGTTGGAATACGGCTGTGGGATTGTAAGGATGATTCGCTCGCTCTTCGGATCGACCCAATCGGCCTGGGCGCTAGCCCTAAATTCAGAGATCACCGTGTGAAGACCTCCGATTGGAGAAGTATAGTTCACAAACAGGCGGCCGTTTTTGGAAAATTGAGGGTGAAACGCAAGCCCCAGGAGTCCCCTCTCTCCGCCGGAGATGATTCGATCCCCTATTTCAAGGTAGGACTTTTCATACAACTTGCCTCCCTTCCATATGCGAACGGCGCCATGTAGTTCCACAATAAACATCCGGCCGCTTCCATCGCCGGCATGAAGAAGGGCGACAGGCTCCAGGAATCGACCGATCAGGGGTTCCAGTCTTATCTTCGGCAAGGGAGGAAATGTCTGCGCAAAGGAGAGGGAATGGAGAGCGAAAGACATAAAAATTGCAATAATGATCGATCTCAACAAACGCCGACAAGGCAATGTCATCACCCACTCCTGTTACCGCCAGACGGCATTTAAATTCATTACAATTATATTGTCAAGAAACTGTATGGGGTTTTATCTGACCAGGGGACAAAATCAGGTTGGAAGCCTGATAAGACTTAGACAAGCGTGATTTATTATTTTGAAAATAAGAACGGAATCTTACTTAAAAGCCTGCTGATGACAGCTACTGGGAATTTGAAGAAACCCGGGATGGACGCCTCTCACCAACAGAGAGCTTCGATTTTCTCGACTTTTCTTGAAGGAATTCTTTTGCCTCGGCTCATCCAATGGATACGGGGCCTCATATCATCGAGCCGCCATTCTACCGCACGACGATCGCTAATACGCCGTTCCACTCCGGAGCGACGATCTGTTCCCATAAAGGCAGTCTGACAAACCCTCCGATCGGGGCCATAGCCGCGCATTTCGGTTCTGCGTTCTGAGCTTCGTCGGTCCATTCGGCTTCTTTCCTATCAAAGAGGTTCATCATTCACTCAACTGTTTTTTTCGGTGCATTTATGAAAAACTTTAGGACAATGTATAATTCCATTGCACGAATCTGTACCGTAACACACCGCCGGACTACCATACCTCTGACCGGAAACTCAGTGGCGTCTGTCCACTTTGCCGAAGGCCCAGACGAAGCTGTTCTAGCGCGCTGCCACCGCCACACATACGGAGATGAACATTGCGAATATGGGGTACCACATCAAGCAATGGCTGTATATCCACCACCTCCTCTCCGTTTCTGATACCCTTCACACGAGTAATCCGTCCTTTGGTGTAGGGCCATGAATCAGGCCACTCACGAGTAAGTACAGGATAATACTTAAAGTTAAATGGAAACATCCGACTAAGTTCAAGCAGCTCTTCATGTTTTATAAGCTGTGCGGGGGTGCGGGCAGAGGCAATTAACGAAAACCGGACCCCTGGATGATGGTCAGAGCATCCGAAGTTTGATGACTTCATATAACAAAGATAGGAGAGAAAGGGCGTAATCCCTGTAGAGAAAGCCAGCGCCACAAACTCCATAGAAGGCCATTCCGGTTCAAGGAGAAGGTTATTGGTCTCGCACCGTACGCTGTTTTCATATAATACAAGTTCAGTTCTATTTTGGTTAAAACCAACCAGGAGATCGATCGTTCCCCTGCTCTTTGGTAATCCCCTTGCCTCCTCCGACTGCCACCAGATCGATGTGTCTGACTTCATTTCGCGTGTATGGTTAATAACGGTCTCGATCACTCCTTCCGAATGAAGCGCACAGTTAGATCGCGTGTACATGCGTCTCTGTGGTTTTTTCTTCCTGACACCGTACGGTTTGGCAAGAAAAGCCGTCCCAGGAGACATCCGGTCTCGAATTGGATATTTTACCCCTTCTATCTCGTATTCACTCGGCAAGGCAATCTCCACTACGCTGACCTCTCCGGGATCAATGGCACGCACGTTTGCTACCACAGCCGGCACGAAGATTTCTCCTGTCATCAAGGCTTCTCCCACGACCATCCGAATGGTGTTCTACACAAAGAGAGTTTAAGACGCTTTGTAACGCGCACGGAGGAATTCAACCACGACTGGAAGGAGAGAGAGGATAATAATGGCCATAATCACCGGAGTAAAGTTATTCTTGATAAATGGGATATTCCCGAAAAAATAACCGCCAAACAGAAAAATGGCAACCCAGGCCGCTCCTCCAACGACATTATAGATTGTAAAGTAATGATAGTTCATGCGCCCGATACCGGCGACAAATGGGGCAAAGGTGCGAATAATAGGAGCAAATCGCGCGATGATAATCGTCTTGCCACCATGTTTTTCGTAAAACTGATGCGCGCGCATCAAATGGGCCTTATTTAAAAAACGGACATTCTCTTTATGAAATATCTTTGGTCCGGTAAAAAATCCAATCCAGTAATTAACCATATCGCCTGCAATCGCGGCAACGGTCAGGAGACCAAACAATAAATCAACCTGAAGGGGGCTGCTGGCAGCTAGGGCGCCAAGGCCAAAAAGAAGAGAATCTCCCGGCAGAAAAGGGGTCACCACCAACCCTGTTTCACAAAAAACAATGAGAAACAAAAGAAGATAGGTCCAGAGACCATAGTGTTGAATCACCAGGGATAAATGCCGATCGAGATGAACAAAGAGATCAATAAATGTTTGGATCAATTCCATCAGAAACCATTATATGCCTGTAGAAGCTATGATCGAGAAGAAGCGGCTGCCTTTTCCTTAAGCTCTTCCACCAGGGCTGAATGTGCGTCGCAACCGACCACCGCCTTTATTTCATTTTGATGAGGGGAGGTACGTGGCAGAAGGAAGTGCGCTTTCAGGCGGAGAAGACGGTCCAGTGACTCGTTGAGTCGCTCCTCCTTAATGGTTCCATCCTCAACCGCATGAACCAACGACTCAAGGGCCAGCATCTGTTGATCCGCAGAATGACATACGAGCACCAAGTCTGAACCCGCAGAAACCGATTTAACCGCCGCCTCGGCGACGGTGAAATGCTCCGTAATTCCCTTCATTTCCAAATCGTCGGTGACGACAACCCCTTCAAAATGGAGGGTCTTCCTTAAAAGCTGGGTAATAATGTCCTTTGAAAGTGTGGCCGGCCTCTTTTTATCAAGATGGGTATAGAGCACATGTGCGGTCATTAGAGATGCAACCCGATTATCAACGGCGTGCATAAACGGTTTCAATTCCAGCTCTGTTAGGCGATTGGCCGTATGGTTAACATGGGGAAGTGTTTTATGTGAATCTGCATTTGTATCTCCATGTCCAGGGAAATGCTTTCCGCAGGCAATCACTCTCTGATCCTGCAAACCCGAAATTACGGCCAGACCATGCTCCGCAACCAATGTGGGACTTTCGCCAAACGAGCGATCTCCAATGATTGGATTTTCCCGGCAGGTGTCGACATCCAGCACAGGGGCAAAGTTCATATTGATTCCAACCGCCAGGAGCTCCTTGGCCATCGCCTCCGCGCAACGGTAGGTCATGGAAACAGAATTACCCTGTCCGACGGTGCGGGCAGAGGGAAATTGTGTCCAGGGGGGAGGAAGCCGCGCAACCCTTCCACCCTCCTGATCCACCGCGATCAGCAGTGGGGCGGAGGCGGAGAGGTCCTGAAGCTCTTTCGTCAACTCTGCGCACTGGGTGGGGGTTTTAATATTGTGTGAAAAAAGAATCACCCCTCCGATATGATGCCGGAGGACCAAATCCCTTATCTCCTTCGACGGCGTCGTTCCCTGAAATCCCACCATCAGGAGTTGGCCTATTTTATTTGCGAGTTTCAATGAGGCGCGCTTCTTGCGATTCGTTGACTGCTGGTTAATTTTCTTGTATCTCTGCCGGATCGTCGTACCTGATGGCAGAGATACCATAATAACAGGCGAAGTCCCACGCCAGTAGATCCCTTTGGGGTATAAGGACGGGGAGCATCTCCATTCCATGACGTGCCGGCGATATCAAGATGCACCCAGGGAATTTCGCCCACAAACTGTTTTAAAAATAACCCCGCGGTAATCGTTCCGCCGGGCCGGCCGCCTGTATTCTTCAGGTCAGCAATATCACTTTTGATCTGGTGCAGATACTCATCCCATAAAGGAAGCTCCCAAACACGCTCACCTGTCTCCTCCCCTCCTCTCTTAAGAAGAGAAAGAAGGTTTGGATCGTTGCCCATGATTGCCATTGCATGATGCCCCAGTGCCACCACACAAGCCCCCGTCAGTGTGGCAAGATCAATCATGGCTGTTGGTTTATACCGCGCGGCATAGGAAAGGGCATCTGCGAGGCAGAGCCGCCCTTCGGCATCCGTATTGATAACCTCCACCGTCTTCCCATTCAAAATAGTCACGATATCTCCGGGATGCATTGCGGTTCCGCTCGGCATATTGTCAGTCGCGGGAAGAAACCCGACGATATTGACTGGCAACCGCAACTGCGCGGCAACCTTGATCGTTCCTAGAACCGTTGCCCCTCCTGTCATGTCATATTTCATCTGCTCCATATTGTCTGAGGGTTTTAGAGAAATCCCACCGGAATCAAACGTCACCGATTTTCCGATCAAGGCGATCGGCCTCCCTTTTTTCCCGGCCCCCTCATATTCCAAGACAATAAATTTGGGCGGTTCAACGGTTCCACGGGCCACACCCAAGAGCCCCCCCATCCCAAGCCGTTCTATATCAGGACGATCGAGCACCTCCACTTGAAGATGATATTCCTCCGCAATTTTCTTTGCCTCTTCCGCCAAACGACATGGGGTTACCACATTAGAGGGGGAATTGCACAGATCCCGCACATAGTTAACCCCCTCGGCAACATATTTCCCAAAACGAATACCCTCTTCAACACTGGATAGATTGGCCTTATCCGGGATAATGAAGGTGCATTCTTCTATCTCTTTAAGAGACTCTTTACGGTCTGTTTTATACCGTTGGAATTGATAAAGGCCTAAGAGAATCCCTTCCACCATCGCCTGCACCCGATGTTCGACCGGCAGGTATCCAAGGACCTCTCCATGGACTAGCGTTGAAAACCTGGTCAGCCCTATTTCACGCACGCAGGAGGCCGCCCGTCCCATTCCCTGACGGAGCCGATCCAGCGTCATCTCGGAACGTTTTCCCAAGCCTAGCAGAAAAATCCTGGCAAAACCGATCTTATGATCTGTCCTGAATACAAGGGTCTTGAGAAACTTTCCGCTAAATTCCCCCGAGGCGACCACCTCATCAATGCCTCCTCCAACACGTTTGTTCACCAAAGCGACTTCCGATGAGAGTTTCTCCCCCTCATAATGGCTAAGGACTAGAATCTCGCCCGCACCTTTTATAACCTCCCCAGATTTAACTCTAATCTCCATGGTCACCTCTGAACAAATTGCCGCCTCTCTTTTTGTATTTATCCGTAACGATTGATTCCCTCACCGCAGAACCGCAAAGCGTGAAATACCATAAGCCGGTTTCAGGTCAAACCCCACGCATTTCGGGGTCCCAGATATACTTGTGAAGTTGCAATTGAAAGCGGACAGGCAGGTTTTCTTCCAATATCCATTCCGCTAGATGGCGCGGTTCGACTCTTCCAAAGACAGGAGAAAAAAGGACAGCCTTACCATAAAGTTCTGGATGTTGGGTCAATACCTCTTTTGCCCAATCATAATCGTTGCGATCGGCAATAACAAACTTAACCTCATCCCGACTCTTTAACCACTTTAAGTTTTCCCAGTGGACCGCGTGCCGCATTCCGCTTCCTGGACACTTAATGTCCATAACCACAATGGCACGCGGATCAATCTGGTTAATAGGAAGGCTACCACTTGTCTCAACCAAGACATGATACCCTTCATTTAATAATATTTTAAGGAGGGAATACACCTCATCCTGCAGAAGCGGTTCGCCGCCTGTGATTTCAACATAACGACATCCCAGCCGCCGTACCTCTTCGAGGATTGCCTCGACAGACCAATCTTCTCCCTCATAAAATGCGTAGGAGGTATCACACCAGCCGCATCTAAGATTGCAAGCTGTGGTTCTAATAAAAATACAGGGGAGCCCAGCATAGCTCGACTCCCCCTGAATGCTTTTGAAGATTTCATTAACCTTCATTTATAACGACTGGGCCTACAAATCTTCGCGTCCCTTTGCATAAGCGGGGTGATATCTTCTTGCGTCGCTTTCGCGGTAAAGCGACGGCTTTTTGGAATCGACTCTCCAATCCATCAGTCGCCGCTCCCTGTGGCGCCTTTCTGTAGAACGATTATCTTTTCCATCGCAACGGAGTTGCTGGGTTCTGCGGTCTGGTCCATAGCCACGCATCTGGACACGCCGCGCCGATTTTCTCCTTTCCATAAGGAACTCCTTATATAAGGAAATCGATTTCCTGATCGTACAAAAAATTATTGAAATAAGTCAAGGATTTCTTGCAGTCCTGTAGCAGTCCTGTAGGGAACATGGATTCTAACGTAGTCTCTGGAAAATCTTCCGAAAGTAAGGTACTCCCCAATGTCTAGACAGAAAAGGGGCTTCTATTTAGTGGATTGAGCCTGTCTTTTGGTTATCATTTTGTCTGTCATTGTTCTCGTTCCATAAACCCAAATCGTATAGCGATTCTAGCCACAATTATAAAAATAAAAATGGCACCCCAGTACTGGTAAACTGCACCCCTTGATCCGTATTGAATATCTCCAAAACCGTCGCCCGACAAGCCTACTCTAACGCACTCATACAAAATCCCGTATCCTCTTAAACGGTTACAGGTATCAGGCATTTGTAACGCCAGTCGTTACTTTTTTGCCGCAGCCCCGAACCAGCGATACCGATTCCTGGCAATCATCCGATACAATAAAACCACGAGCCGGTATGCCCCTGGCAGGCGGAAAAAGAGTGCAATGACTCGACCCATCGGAAGATAGGGAAGCATTCCGCGGAAGGCATCGACCCCCGATGAAACAGCCCCCCGATGATCCATAAACCGCATGGCATCCAGGCATCCGGTTGGGGCAATATCACTGACCCATCGTCTGGCCTCATCATTCTGGAAAGGGATAAACCGGATACGCTGTTTGATATCCCATCGTTCCATCCACCGTTTTGACGACACGCAGAGCCGGCACTCGGCATCATAAATCAACGTCGGTTGCTCCTCTTGTTTCATTGCGGTAATTCGGCAATATGCTTAACAGCCACCTTCCCTTTTAACCCGTTGTTGGGATAACGTATCAAATTCCAAAAAAAGCATCGCGGCTTCCTCTTTCGGAACATGAAAACGCTTCCGGCCAATCAGATCTAGCGTGTTGGCATCCCTCATTTCCAAAACCCTGAGATAAAGTTAAAGCAATACATTTACTATTATTACCAATATAACTAATATTAGTAATATATAATAGAAGTTGAAATCTCTTTCGTATTGTAAAACCGCTTCAAGATTGGCCTTTGATTCAATCAGGGCAACCGCCTGCTCTGGACAATCTTGTAAAAAAACTGGCATCAATAGAGTAGGCGACAAGGGAAGGAGGATCGGATAAGACCTTTTTTGACCACGGGGTTGCTTCAATCTGTTGTAAATCAAAGGGCATGTCTGATTATAACAGCAAGTTCATCGCAATAAAACATGCCTTTCTTTCTTATGCTCCTCTGGCATGTAAGCGAAACTTAGGTTCAGCGAGAAAGCCGTTTGTAGTTTTTTCCTAAAAATCATGGCATGATTCACACATCATGCGCCGCTTGGTTTTTTATGTATTAGTTGCATCATTGAGCCTGGCCGACCTGGCAATGGGTGAGGCAAGGAGGCTGCGCGTTGTCACGACCATCGCCCCTCTGGCCGATATCACCGCCAATATTGGCGGAGGGAAAATTGACCTGCACGGCCTCATCCCAGAAGGTTTTGATTCCCACACATTTGAACCTACCCCTGCCGACGTCCAGCACATCTTAACCGCAGATCTATTGATCTTAAACGGCCTTCATCTGGAAATCGCAATCGAAAAGCTCTTGCGCGCCAACAAACAAAAGAAGGCAAAGATCGTTGTCTTGGGAGACCGGATCCTCCCTCAAAACGAGTGGATCTTCGATTTCAGCTTTCCGGCGTCCGGCGGCAATCCGAATCCCCATCTTTGGCTGAATGTCGCCTACGCCATCCGATACGCGGAAATGATTCGAGACCACTTAACAGCCATGGACCCTTCACATTCCAATCACTACCAGGAAAATACAAAGCGATATATCCGACTGTTAACGCACTTAGACGAAACGATCGCAAAATCGATGGCGACCATTCCAGAGACTGCCAGAAAGCTTTTGACCTACCACGATTCATGGCCCTACTTCTGCAGACGCTATAAATGCAAAGTGATCGGGGCCGTTCAGCCCTCGAGTTTCTTTGAGCCCTCTCCCAATGAGGTTGCGCGCCTAATCGATCAGATTCGGAAAGAGCGTGTCCCGGCCATCTTTAGCTCCGAGGTTTTCCCAAGCAAGGTTTTGACTCAAATCGGAAAAGAAGGCGGGGTGCAATTTATCTCGACACTTAGAGACGACCATTTTCCAGGGCTTCCAGGCTCCCTGGAACACACCTATATCGGAATGATGGTGGAAAATATCCGCACCATGGTGAATGCGCTGGGCGGTCATGCGGAGGTTTTGGAGAAAATGCTTTCCGAAGGAGGCCGTCAATAAATGGGCGATGTCCTGATCTCGTTATCGAATGTCACCTGTGCCCACCAGAAACAGGCTATCTTTCAAGACCTCTCTCTTGAGATCCCTTCGGGGCAATTTGTCGGAATCGTCGGTCCCAATGGGGCAGGAAAATCGACCCTGCTTCGGGCCATTCTGGGTCTGATTCCGATTGCGTCGGGAACCCTCTTTGGCCCCGGCACAAAGGGACGTATCCCGCTCGGTTATGTTCCCCAAATTGAAACGGTCGATTGGGAATTTCCTGTCACGGTGGAAGAAGTGGTCGCCATGGGAGGAAAACGTTATGGCCTTCCATGGCTGGGAAAAGGTGAAAAAAAGGGCATCTACGACCTGCTTGAACAGCTCGGCATTGGGTCGCTTATCCATCGGCACATTAAAGATTTATCAGGGGGAGAGCAGCGGCGCGTCTTTTTGGCAAGGGCATTGATTGGGAATCCGAAACTCCTTATTCTGGATGAGCCGACCGCCGGTGTTGACTTAAAAACGCAGCATATCATTCTCCACCTCCTGGGAGATTTAAACCGGCAAGGGATCACCATCATTCTATCCAGCCATGACTTAAACGCGGTGGCACGACATCTCCCGTGGGTCATCTGTTTTAATAAGGGAATCATCGCCCAGGGAAATCCCGACGCCATTTTTACCCCCGCCATCCTGTCGAGAACCTACGACTCCGAAATGGTCATTGTTCGCCAGGGAGAGGTGCTCCTGGTGGATGACAGCCCCATGGCCGGCATCCATTTTAAAAGGCCCACATGATCCTGCCGCTTCAATATCAATTTTTTGTCCATGGCTTAATCGCGGCATCGCTGGTGGGAGGGGTTTGCGGCATCATCGGCGTCTATATTGTATTAAGGAAAATGAGTTACATCGGCCATGGCCTCTCCCATGCGATTTTTGGAGGCGCCGTCGTCAGTTTTGTCATGCAGTTTAATTTTTATCTGGGGGCGGGATTATGGGGCGCCTTCTCTTTACTGCTGATCAACCTGATCACACGGCGCAGGAAAATCGGGGCTGATGCGGCCATCGGCGTCATCACCACAGCCGGTTTTGCAATCGGCGTGGCCCTGATGAGCCGTCACCGAAGTTTTACAAAAAACCTGGAGGCTGCCCTTTTTGGAAATATCCTGGGGGTAACGACAGAGGCCTTATGGATGATCACGGCAGTGGCCGTGACGGTGGTTCTGTTGACCTTCCTCTTCTATCGCCCGCTTCTCTTCTCGACGTTTGACGCGGAGGTGGCCCAAATTTACGGCGTCCCGGTCCGTTGGATAGATACGCTCTTTACGTTGATGCTGGCGGCAACCATTATTGCGTCGATGCAGGTCATGGGAGTTACCCTGATCGCTGCTGCGATCGTCATTCCGGCCATCACGGCCCGATTATGGACAGACAGCTTCCATAAAATGATCTTTCTCTCGGCGATTCTTGGCGTTTTCTGCAGCATTTTGGGAATGTATATGAGTTTCTACCTCAACATCTCTTCTTCCGCTACCATTGTTCTCGTTTCTGCATCTTTGTTCGCCGTTGGATACCTGATCCATGAGGTTCGGCAGCGAAAACGCCCGGCGATTCCTGCCGTCACCCAAGACCCCCTCCAAGACTCCCTCCATAACCATCCCCACGACCACCATGGATTTTCACACGTACACGAACATGCGCATCCCGATCTAACACCCCATCACGGCAAAGAAAAGATATCGTAAACTCTTCGCCCTTAGGGAACGGCACAAACTGGCGTTGGTTGTGTTCCCCGCTTGGCTGCTCGGCTCCCTCTCAAGGCGTCAAGAGGAACGATTAGGGATTGATCAGCACCAGCATGCCGATAAACGGGGTAATCGTACCGTCGGTCATGTTGCTGTACATCACCTGAAAGCTTAAATCCCCCGTGGGTGCCAGCACCACATAATCATCTAAATGACTTTCCTCTGAGGTTGTAAGTTTCGAACCATCGGGCCAGAGCGTCGTGATGTCGCGTGCACCAGACATTCCCTCCCAATCTTCATATGCAACCGTAGAAGTATTGCCGGTCAACACGCCATCCGCATAAATGATCTTTTTAGGTCCAGGCGACGGAAGCGTACCGGATTTATCTTCCTGCGTGGTGTCGGAATAATAGAGTTTGTATTTCACCCCACCGATATGGACAGGCATGGGCGCCTGCATCTGCGTAAAAACTGTCGGGCACGAACCGGAATAGTGCACATTCCATGCACTCCCGTCCCATACGGCATAGCCTTGATTTTTACTCACGGTGGTGCAGGACGATGCCGGATTCACGGTAAAAATCATAAAGGTGCCGGAAGATCCATCCCACCGCCAGTTGTCTTGGGTCGGGTAGCCGATTTTAAACTGGCGTGCATTGGTAACGTTGGCATTTGCGGCAACGGCATCGCCTTCCACGCCAATGACCACGGTGGGCGCGCATCCCCCGCCTGTAGCGTAATCGGCCGATGTGCGGCATTGCGTGCCAGAACCCGCATGAAAATCCTGTCCCGTGTAACCGTCTTGACTATCAAGATACATGATGCGCGCTTTGCCGTCAGCGCCGTTGGCTTCAAAAAAAAGACGAACCTTGCTGCCGAGAGCGGCGGACAGTGGCAAAGCCTGAAAGGTATTGACGGTCGCAACCAATGTTGCAGCAGTGGATGGACGGATAAGGCCGACGCCTGTGAATGCCCCAAACGATGCGACAGACGATACCGTCGTGGTAGCGGGAGACGACGTGAGCGCTATTTTTATCCCCTTCTCCGATCCGTCAGTAGGGTTATAGTAAAGCTGGATTTTGCCGGCAAGCCCAGACGACGCATCCGAACCGTAACGGAAGGCGTAGGGCATGGTGTTGCCGTCTGATACAGGCTTGCTGACGGTAGAATAAGTATTCCCCGTGCCCTGAACCTGCCATACCTCTTCTTTGGTAGTGCCGGTGACACTTGCATCGCCGGTGAGTGTCTCTGAACAGTTCGCAGTTACACAGGCAACGATACTCACGGTATATGAGGTTGCCGATTTTAAACCGGTGAGCGTAAGACTTGTACTGGATGACGATGCGTCGGCAGTCACTTTTGTAGACTGTACCCCATCGACGGCTGTAATGGTGTAATGGTCTATCGTTTGTGAGGGCGCGCTCCAACGGAGGAGAAGTTTTGTGGATGACTCGTAGGTTGTGCTGCCGACACTAACGCCACCTGTTTTTGCCACAGCAAGACCGGCAGCCCAGGTAGCGGTGCCTGTTCCGCCGCCACCTCCACCACATCCAAAGCCGTATACCAGGAAGCACGCAACAAGCAAGAGGGAACAAACTCTGGTTGTAAAGGAATGGGCATCCCCTCGATTGTTTTTGTGTACGTTCACTGCTTTTCGCCTAAAAGGTTGCATGTTGATCTCCTTTTTCTCCAAGGGGGACGTTATCACTCCTCAAGGTGGTACGGGATGTCTGTAACGACAATCCCGCGCTTTAGCCCTAACGCAAACCGCAGCAGATGTCCGTCCTGATGGTGCAGAAGATAATGCCACCATTTTGCCTCCACCAGCTCCGGAACAATCACCGTTATAAGATCGTTCTCCTTCTCCGCATCCACCTGATCGATATACTGCAAGATCGGTTCAACCAGCGAACGCTCCGGTGAGGGAAGAATAATCAGCGGCATGGCCATTCCGTCCCACTCCTGAACCAATCGCTCGGCCGCTTTTGGATCGATGGCCACATGAACCGCCCGTGCCGTTGGATCAATCGAACGGGCATACTGAATGGCACGAGTCATACCAGGATGAAGCCGTGGGACCAGCAGAAGCGCCGTGTGATGGAAAGAAGGAAGCGGTTCTCCCAGGTGAAGCCTGCCGCCGGAGACCTGCCGTTCAACCTTCTGGTAATGTCGCTGTATCGACCTAAAAAGCAGGATAATCAGCGGCAGGGCGGCCAGCACCATCCAGGCCCCTGTAAGATGATTGGGCACCTTGAATTTCGTAATGGCCATCACCAGAAAGACAGTTCCCGTTACGGCGGCTCCCACCCCGCTGATGACGACATGAAGCGCCCACCCGCGCTCTTTGAGTCGAACCAGATGGACTACCATGCCCGACTGGGAGAGGGTAAAGCAGAGAAAAACCCCCACGGCATAGAGCGGGATTAAGACATGTGGAGAACCGTTTGATTGCCAGATAAGCAGCGCCGATAAAAAGGTCAACAGGATGATGCCGTTGGCAAAGACCAGTCGATCCCCCCGGTTGGCCAACTGCTTGGGAAGGAAACCGTCTTGCGCCAATAAAGAGCCGATGCGCGGAAAATCGGCAAAGGCAGTATTTGCCGCCAGAAGCAGGATGCCGGTTGTGGCAATTTGCAGGGCGTAGTAGCCGATGCTCTCCCCGCCGAAAACCGATCGGCCTATTTGGGAGATCAAGGTCTCTTGAGCATTGGGCGTCATGCCAAACTGATAGGCCAGGTTGGTAACCCCATAAAAAAGGGTGACCAGGATCACGCCCAATAAAATCAGGGTGATCGCCGCGTTTTTCCCCTCGGGAGGACGAAAAACGGGGGTCCCGTTGCTGACCGCCTCGACTCCGGTGAGTGCAGTGCAGCCCGACGCGAAGGCCCGCAACAGCAAGAACCCTCCAAACAGGCCAACCGGTTCGACCACTCGAGCCGCAGTCATCTCCGGTGAAGGCCCTTTGATCCAGCCAGTAACAATCAGGATGCCGCAGATGACGACAAAGAAATACGTAGGGGCGGCAAAGGCAATAGCCGACTCCCTGATTCCCCGCAGGTGCATCCACATAATGATGACGAGGAAAAAGAAGCAGAGCCAGATCCGTTTTGAGAAAAGAAGTCCCTCCTCCCATCCCTGCTCCGGAAAGGCGGAGGTCAGGGCCATAACGCCCGCGGAGACCGAGACGGCGGAAGTGAGTACATAATCTATCAGGAGCGCTGCGGCGGCTACCAGCCCCGCGCTTTCTCCCAAGTTCTCGCGGGCAACGGAATAGGCCCCGCCCCCCTGTGGATAGGCCAGCGTTGTTTGACGATAAGAGAAAACAACGATGGCGAGAAGAACGATAATTGCCGTGCCGATCCCCTGCAGGACGGAAAAGCCGGTCATCCCCACCGCCAGAAAGACCCAGAGGATTTCCTCGGTGGCATACGCGACGGAAGAAAGGGCATCGGAGGAAAAGACGGCCAAGGCCTGCCAGATGGCAAGGCGCTGATGTGATTCATGGGTCGTGGGAAGCGGGTCTCCCACTAGGAACCGTTTCAGCGAGAATTCTGTTTTCTTGTTTTGCACTATTGCATCTCCTTGTCGGGACGCCGACTCCGCGTGGAAGACCCCCTTACCCTCATCCCTATGCGATGGGCCTCTCTATATTAAAAACTGCGCTTTCCGGCAAACGCAATAAAAGTGTCTGCACAACCTCTTCCAGCAAGGCGAGATTCTTTGACTCCAGGGTAAGAATCACCTTGTAGTCAGACCGGTTTAAGACAGGATACGATCCGAGAAGTACGCAAGGGAATTTTTGAACAATCTCATTTAAAGTCTCCGCAATGGTATGCTCCTCTTTTGAAATAAAAACCCTGATGAGATGGAAAGGAGGCTCTCTAAACCGTTCCTTAATTGCTTCAAATTTTTTGATGAGCAGCTCCGGTATACCAGGAAAGATATAAATATTCTCAAAATAGAGAACCGGCATGCGAAGCCCTTTTAAAAAAATAAGCTCTGTCCCCTCCGGAACGGCTGCCAATTTCATTTGCGCCGAATTCAATGGACCGGGATAAAGGTCTTTTAAAAGTTGGTCGAGGCCGGGATGCTGCACCAGCGGCCGTCCCACGCCAGCGGCAATCCCTTCCATCGTCACATCGTCGTGCGTTGGGCCGATGCCTCCGCTGGTAAAAACACAATCAAATCGCCTCCAACAAGCTGCAACCTCCCCTGCGATAGCATCGACCTGATCCGGGATAACGGCAATCCGTTGCACGTCTACTCCTAACGCCCTTAGCTCGCGCAAAAGATAATAAGAATTCTGATCTGCCACCTTGCCGGATAAAACTTCATTTCCGATCACGATGATGGCGGAAGTTTTTCCGTCCGCTATGGTAATGGGCGCTGACATTCCTGGCACTGTGTCGCCTCATAATGATTCGATTTTTTACAGAAAGAACAGACCTTCGGTTCGAATCCCGGTGGAGGACGACGAAACCCAGGAATAGCCAATAAAACAATCCATAGACCGATCAGGCCAAAGGCCACTGCCATAAAAAGGGGACCACCCATGGCAACCTCTTTTTTCGCGTACTATAGCCCAGTCCAAACCAAAATCCAACAAGAGCCGTTGTTTGAGGGTCTTCTTTGTGTTATCCTCGCACGCAATATCCTGGTCATAAAACCAGATGAAAAATACCGACTTGCCCATATGGAACCTTGCCGATCTGTACCATAGCGTTTCAGATCCTAAAATCGAAGCGGATTTGACGCACGTCCTGAAACGCGCTCAGGATTTTGAGGCAACATACCGGGGCCAAATTGCTTCCAGACAGACAACCCCGGAAAAGTTATCTGCCGCGATCAGAGAACTGGAAGCCATATGGGAAGCGGGTGACCGCGTGATGTCATACGCCCAGTTGTTGTTTTCGGCTGACACGCAGAATCCAGGACATGGGGCGCTGCTGCAACATGTTCGGGAACACCTCAGTGAAATTCATCGGCATCTGCTCTTTTTTGAGTTGGAGTGGATTGCCCTCCCTGACGCAGATGCCCATGCGTTGATGAACGCCGAACCATTGGAAAAGGATGTCCGTTTTCTCAAAAAAACCAGAAAAGCGGCCCCGCACCGGCTGAACGAATTTGAAGAAAAAATAGTGGAGGAAAAGGCCAATACCGGCATCCGCGCCTTTGTACGGCTATTTGATGAAACGGTTAGCAATATCCTTTATCCGGTCAAATTCAATGGACAGATTAAACTCTTATCGCAGGAAGAGGCGTTCTCCCTTCTCTACCATTCAGACCGCCTCACGCGTCAAGCTGCTGCAAATGGGTTAACGGAAGGGTTTAGACGTCGTTCATCCCTCTTGACGTTTATCTTCAACCAGGTGATTGCTGATCACGCGAGTGATGATCGGCTTCGAAAATTTGCAAATCCCATGGCCTCCCGAAATCTCTCAAACGAGATTGATCCGGGCGTGGTAGAGATCCTTTTATCGAGTTGCGAAAGGTATTACGGCCTGATCGCCCGGTACTATCGACTCAAGAAAAAAAGGCTCAATCTTGATCTTTTGTATGACTATGACCGCTATGCCCCCATCGTTCCCACCGCCGAGCCGATTCCATTTCATACCGCAAAAGAGATCGTCCTCTCGGCATTTTACGATTTTTCACCCAAATGCTGGGAGGTAGCCTCTCTCTTCTTCAAAAAAGAGTGGATCGACGCCACCATCCGGCCTGGAAAACAGGGAGGCGCCTTCAGCCACGGAACCGTTCCAAGCGTCCACCCCTATATTTTCATGAATTATCTTGGAAGTCTCAAAGATGTCATGACACTGGCCCATGAATTAGGACATGGCATTCATCAGTACCTCGCGCGGGAACAAAGCTATTTTAACTTTGAGCCCCCCCTCACAACTGCAGAGACGGCAAGCGTATTCGCGGAGATGCTGACGTTTCGTCATATGATGGACAAGGAAGATAGACCTGCACAACGGCTGCATTTGCTCCTAGAGAGACTCGAAGAAAGTTTTGGAACCGTCTTTCGGCAGGTTGCGCTCTGCCGGTTTGAGCAGGCAGCCCATACGGCACGGCAAAAGGAGGGAGAACTCAGCGTTGACAGAGTCAACGCCCTTTGGATGGAGGCCAATAAGCCGATGTTCCAAGATTCGGTAATTCTAACGGACAATTACCAGTGGTGGTGGACCTATATCCCCCATTTTATTCACACGCCGTTTTATACCTATTCCTATGCATTTGGCCACCTCATGGTCATGTCGCTTTATCAGAAGTCTCTGCAAGAGGGAAAGAAGTTTGTCCCGCTTTATTTGGATCTCCTCGCCTGCGGAGACTCTTTGCCTCCGGAGAAGCTTCTTCATGAAAAGATGGGAATGGACGTAAGCGACCCACATATCTGGGTGAGGGGACTCGACTTTCTCGATCAAATGCTGGCTGAAGCCGAACACCTTTCAGAAAAATAGCGCGTGCAGCGTTAATGAACCGACCTGTTTTTGGCCGGTCGTGGATATGTGGATATAAGGATAAGCCCGTATGAGGATATTGGTAACCGGTGCCGCCGGGTTTATCGGTTTCCATCTGGCCAAACGCCTCTTGTCTCGCGGCGATGGTGTGGTTGGAATAGACAACCTAAACTCCTATTACGATGTAAATCTGAAAACAGCTCGGCTAAAACAGCTGGAAGGGGAACCCCGATTCCATTTTGTCAAACTTGATCTGACAGATCGGCAAGGCATCGCCGCCCTTTTCCAATCGGAGCGATTTGATGTCGTCTTCCACCTTGCAGCCCAGGCAGGTGTCCGCTACAGCCTGGAGAATCCATACGTTTATGCCCAGAGCAATTTAGTTGGATTTCTCCATCTCTTGGAGGGATGCCGCGCCACCCACGTCCCCCACCTTGTTTATGCCTCATCAAGCTCTGTCTATGGAGCCAACACGAAGATGCCATTTTCAGTTCATGATAATGTAGATCATCCGATCTCTCTTTATGCCGCCACCAAAAAGTCCAATGAGTTGATGGCGCATACTTATTCACATTTATACCGTCTTCCAGTCACCGGCCTGCGGTTCTTTACGGTTTACGGTCCCTGGGGGAGGCCGGACATGGCGCTTTTCCTCTTCACCGAGGCGATCTTAAAGGGGACTCCGATCAAGGTCTATAATTATGGCAAGATGCAGCGCGATTTTACTTTTATCGATGATATTATTGAAGGGGTTGTCCGTGTTTCTGAAAAAATCCCCTCGCCAAGCCCCAACTGGAATGGGGAAAACCCTGATCCCGCGATCAGCACAGCTCCCTATCGTATCTATAACATTGGAAACCACAATCCGGTCTCAGTGTTATTCGTCATTGAAATCCTGGAGAAACTGCTTGGAAAGAAGGCGAACCAGTCACTGGCCCCCATCCAGCCTGGAGATGTCCCCGCAACGTTCGCCGATGTCGATGATCTGATGCGGGAGGTAGGTTTTAAACCGTCCACCTCGATTGAAGAGGGCGTTAAAAAATTTGTCGACTGGTATCGGAACTATTATCATCTATAGAGAAGCTGGCGCTTCGAGTCTTCGACTCCTGGCGTCTTAAAGAAACGGTTTCGCCCTGACCTTTGGCGGCCATCCAGGATGCATCTGAAGGAAATAGCAAAGTGGTTCCTGCAATCATTGCCAGGTGTTGCGGTAACCGGATTGTGTGGAGGGATCATCGGGCATTTTATGGGGGGGCTTATCTGGATTTTCAGCATGGCGATAGCGGGTAGCCTTTTAGGAATGGTTATTTGGCGGATGGGAGGACAACGGTTTTTTATCCTTGTGGTCATTGGAGTTTTTTTAGGCGGGATGTTGGCACTTTATTTAAGTGGCAAGAACTCTTTCTTGCTCGGTGCTGCTGCGGGAGGTGCTATTGGCGGATTTCTGGGGGTAAACCTTCATTTGTTGTGGCCCAGGCATTTTATCTGACGCAAAATTCTCTCTCCTTTAAAGACAGACGCCAACGCCAAACAGACGCCAAACAGGTTGACAAGGAAAAACGATTTCATATAAATTCGTGCAAAAGGGATGAATACAATGGAAGAAAACAGCAGGACGATCCAGACAAAAAAAACAGAGACATTCAAAATTCAGATATGGGAAGACCGCACGCGTGGAAGCCGGTGGACGCCCATCTATGATGCCTCTTCTCTAAAGTTAATCAACGATGATTATGTACGAACTCAAAACATCCGGGTAACCGACACCGGAATGCGTTATTTTGAATTTATGGCACAGGATAGTGGAAAATATGAACTTGTTTTTGAATTAAGGTACGGATGGAAGTTCTCCGCAGAAGAGCGTATTAAATATAACATCGAAGTTGTCGCATAGCCATCTTTAGCAACGATGTCACGCATGGTCCCATCGTCTAGCGGCCCAGGACGTTGGCCTCTCACGCCGAAAACACGGGTTCGAACCCCGTTGGGACCACCAAACGGAATTAGCGCGAGAATTGGAGGGGGCGCTTCGCGCCCAGTCTGGGACTTCGTGCAGGAAATTCCGTGGTTTTTTGAAATCCATCACCAACTTCCCCGCCGCCAAACGGCGGTTCGAGCCGATGGTTTTAAGAAAGTTTTTCATCCCTGAAAAATTTTCTTCCAAAATCATTGCTGTCCAAATTAGCCTGACATAAAATTGGGGTGTATTGATTTTATTGGGTATTGGAACACGGTTTGTTTCATTTTAAAATCAGGCCTCCTGTTCTGC
>SBBT01000062.1 GCA_005239595.1 Candidatus Troglogloeales bacterium
CCACCAGACCCAGATGCGTGCGCATGGCATTGAACCGATTGATATGGTGGTCGTGAACCTCTACCCCTTTAAGACCACGGTAGAGAGGCCTGACGTGACACTGGCGGAAGCGATTGAGAATATTGATATCGGCGGTCCGGCCATGCTTCGCTCTGCCGCGAAAAACTATAAGGATGTCGCTGTTGTTGTGGATCCGGAAGATTACAACGATATTCTCGAAGAGATGAAAAGATCAGGAGGATCTCTTACAGAGCAGTGTCGTTTCTCCCTGGCGCAAAAGGTTTTTTCTTACACCTCTGATTACGATCAGGCCATTTCCCTGTATTTCATCGGTGTCGGCGCGCGTCCTGAAAAATTCCCGCATCGGTTGACGCTCTCTTTTGAAAAGGTGCAAGACCTTCGGTATGGGGAAAATCCCCATCAGCAGGCGGCCCTTTACAAAAAAGTTGCCGGGGCTATTCCGAGGAAGCTTTTCGGAAAGGAGATGTCGTATAACAACTTTCTAGACGCATATGCTGCGATGGCATTGGCGGGGGAGTTTTCCGAATTGGCTGCGGTTATTGTTAAGCATAACAACCCTTGCGGCGTGGCAACCGGAGAAACGCTTGTTGCAGCGTATCGTAAGGCGAAGGCAACCGATCCTGTTTCTTCCTTTGGTGGTGTTGTGGCGTTCAACGGCACGCTGGATGCGGAGACGGCAGAGGAGATTACGACAACCTTTATGGAAGTGGTTGTTGCCAAAAAGATCTCTTCTGAAGCCCTCTCTATACTCCAGAGGAAAAAAGATCTCCGTGTGTTGGAGTCCGACATAACGGTTTTGGGAAAGGAGCGGCTCGATATGCGATGTGTGGCGGACGGCCTTCTGGTCCAGGATTATGAGGGCGCGATGGATGTTGATTTAAGCGGTCTTAAGGTCGTGAGCGAGCGCCATCCAACATCCGCAGAGCTTTCCGCGCTCTCTTTTGCCTGGAAGGTGGTCAAACATGTGAAGTCGAATGCCATCGTTTTCGCGCAGCCGGGGCAGACGGTTGGGATTGGAGCGGGCCAGATGAGCCGTGTGGATTCTGTTAAGATCGCGAAAATGAAGGCGTACCTTCCGACATCGGGTTGTGTGATGGCCTCCGATGCCTTTTTCCCGTTCCGTGATGGCATTGATGCAGCTGCGGAAGCAGGGATTGCGGCTGTAATTCAGCCGGGGGGGTCGATCCGTGATCACGAAGTGATTCAAGCAGCAAATGATCACAAGATGGCGATGGTCTTAACGGGGATACGGCACTTTCGCCACTAACGTAACAGCCTCTTTTTATGAAAATCTTAGTCATCGGCGGTGGGGGGAGAGAGCATGCCCTTGTCTGGAAAATTGCCCAGTCTCCCCGTGTCCGTGAGCTTTTTTGCGCGCCTGGGAATCCTGGAATCGCCGGCCTCGCAACGCTTGTCCCGATTGCCCCAGATCATATCGAGGGGCTCCTCCTTTTTGCAAAAGGGAAAAAGATTGATTTAACGGTTGTTGGGCCTGAGTACCCTCTGTCGCTCGGGATTGTTGATCGTTTTGAGGAAGCAGGCCTTCGTATTTTCGGGCCTCATTGCGCCGCCGCGGAAATTGAAACCAGCAAGGTTTTCTCAAAACTCCTGATGGAAAAATATAAAATTCCGACGGCTGAAGCAGAGGTGATGGCGCTGGATGAGGCCTATCAAAAGGTTTTAACCATGAAGATGCCGGTGGTTTTAAAGGTAGAAGGACTTGCGGCGGGAAAAGGGGTTGTCATTGCCAGGAATAAAAAAGAGGCGATAGAAGGGCTCGATTCCTTCCGCTTAATGGGTGATGCCGCCTGTCGGGTTATTTTAGAGAAGTACCTGACAGGGGTCGAGGCCTCCTTCTTTGTTGTGACGGATGGAAAAGTGGCCCTTGCGCTATCCTCTGCACAGGATTATAAACGGATCTACGACCATGACCAGGGGCCCAACACAGGTGGGATGGGTGCCATTTCTCCCTCCCCGTGTATGACGAAATCTTTAGAATCCGAGGTGATGACTAAGATTGTTGCCCCTATCCTCAAAGGCCTGGAATTGGAGGGAAGGCCTTATAGTGGGGTGCTCTATGTCGGTCTGATGCTGACCTCCCTTGGGCCGTATGTGTTGGAGTTTAACGCGCGGTGGGGAGATCCTGAAGCACAAGCGGTCCTCCCACGTCTTAAAAATGATTGGGTAGACGTGATGGAGGCGGTGCTTTCCCATCGTCTTCACAAAATTCAGCTCCATTGGAAGCGTGGGAAATCGGTTTGCGTGGTTCTGGCGTCCAAAGGGTATCCAGGGGTTTATAAAAAAGGAGAAGTAATTCTTGGTTTAGATAAAACGGCATCGCCTCATGCGATGGTTTTCCATGCCGGCGTAGCCCGGCAGGGAGACAGATGGATGACAGACGGAGGACGGGTCCTGGGAGTGACAGCACTTGGAAGGGATTTTTCAGAGGCGCGTGGTCGCGTTTACCAAGCGGTTGATCCCATTTTTTTTAACGGGATGTATTTTCGAAGGGATATAGGGGCGTTGTAGCCCGGCCCCTTTAGAGAACCTTTTTTGACAAAAAGGTACTGGATTTGATACAACTAAAAAGTTTCCGAGTTTTTATCCTAAATGACGCTCAATCAAAAACTGACCGATACGTTAAAAGAGGCGATGCGGGCCAAAGATGCGGCAAGGGTGTCCGTTATACGTCTTTTGCGCGCGGCGATTAAAAACAAGGAGATAGAAAAAGGAAAAGGCCAGCAATTGACAGAAGAAGAAGTGCTCCAAGTGATTGCCTTGTCGATCAAACAGCGGAAAGAATCGATTGAACATTTCCTGAAGGGGGGCAGGTCGGATCTGGTCGAAAAAGAGCGAGGGGAATGTTCCATATTGGAATCTTTTCTCCCGCAGCAGATGTCGGTTGAAGAGCTAAAAGCCAGGATTACTGAGGCGATTATTCAGACAGGCGCGACGGATATCAAGCAGATGGGAAAGGTAATGAAGCTATTGATGCCGCAAGTGATCGGCAGGGCGGAAGGAAGTGTTGTCAGCCAGATGGTTCGGGCGTGCCTTGAACTGAAATAGGAGACCCATGGGGAGATAAAGGGAAGGTTTTCCGCTTTGAATGATAGTCGTTTCCCCGACCAGTTCATTACAACCGTTCGAGAACGGAGCGATTTGATCTCTGTTGTTTCTCAATATGTTACATTAAAAAAGTCAGGCCAGAGCTATGCGGGGCTCTGTCCCTTTCATTCCGAGAAGACCGCCTCTTTTGTCGTTAACCCTGTCAAGCAGATCTTTCACTGTTTCGGTTGTGGTTTGGGTGGCGATGTTTTCCAGTTTCTTACGAAGATAGAAGGGATCCCCTTTCCGGAGGCCGTACGTAAACTGGCCATGGTGAATGGAATTAGCATGCCGGCCGGCGCATCTTCTCATCATGGTGGAGCCAAGGCCCGTCTATCCGATCAGATGATCGGGTTGAATGAAGAGGTTGCGGTATTCTTCCACCAAAACCTGCTAAAAAGACGGGAAGGAGAGGAGGCAAGGGCGTATCTAAAGGCGAGGGGAATGACGTTGGCGGCTATTGAGGCCTTTATGATCGGATTTGCACTTCCGCGGTGGGACGATCTGCTGACCCATTTCGGTAAAAAATACCCGCTATCATTGTTGGAAGGGGCTGGATTGATCTCGAAGAGGGAGGCGAGCGAGGGTTTCTTTGATCGTTTTCGAAATCGCGTTCTTTTCCCGATTCGGACGCAGCAGGGAATCGTGGCCGGTTTTGGTGGAAGGGTTTTGGATGCATCCCAACCGAAATACCTAAATACACCCGAGACTGCGGTTTTTACGAAGGGCAAACACCTTTTTGGATTGGACCGTGCCAAGGGAATGGGCGGGACGCTGGTGGTCGTCGAAGGATATTTTGACGCTATTTCTGCGCATCAAGCCGGGATGTCCAATGTGGTGGCAACCCTTGGAACCGCCTTGACGCAAGATCATCTGTCGCTCATCCAGAGGCTGGCCAAGAAGGTAACCCTTGTTTTTGATCCAGACGAGGCAGGGGTCCGCGCGGCCCTGCGGGCAGCGCCTCTTTTTATCGAAAGGGGAATCTCTGCCGAGGTCATTTCTCTTCCGCCCGGGGAAGATCCGGACCTCTTTGTCAGAAAGAACGGGAAA
>SBBT01000018.1 GCA_005239595.1 Candidatus Troglogloeales bacterium
CGACTGACGAAGGAGAGAGCCATTATCCTTGTTGCTGTAGAGAAGAGAGGGAGGGTCGCATTCGACTGCGACACGTTTGCGACGTGAGAAAGGCGAGCCTCCATGGTTTTATTGCTGATGTCATTGAGCCTGGTAGTACCGTACATACGGATGGACTCTATGCTTATCGGGGACTGGGGGATTACGTACACGAGCGACAATTGCAGCGCCGACAGCCGGAAGGAGAAACTTTTCTTCCGCATGTGCACCTGGTCATATCGTTGTTGAAGCGGTGGTTGTTGGGTACCCATCAGGGGGCCATTCATCAAGCCCATTTGGATTATTACCTCGACGAATTTACATTTCGTTTCAATCGTCGTACATCTGCTTCACGGGGCAAATTATTTTACCGGCTATTGCAACAGGCGATGCAAATGGACCCTGTCCCCTATAAAGATATCGCAAGATTCCACACCCAACCGCAACAGGTGGTAGCAGGCGGAGTCAATTAAACAGGCATATCAAAGAGACCAAAACAAAATAAAATAAAATAAAAAACAGAGTTATTCAACGAACGGATGAGTCAATAGATGGAACCGTTGGTTTTAACCAACAGCGAAGAGATTCTTAAGTTTTTGGCTGAAGTTTCTCTACACGGAAGGGGATTTATAACCGAATGCCTTCTTGCAGAAGTATTGGACGCGGGCCTTTCAGAGCCGGATTACCTGAATGCCTCTGGGGTAGATCCCGATGCGCACTATAAGGGGGCGCCAAATGCGTGGGGAAATTACCACATTCGTCAGAGCAAAAAGGTGTTTATGGTTTATAGTGGGGCCATTCGGCGCACCCATATTGCCGATACACCATAATAGGTTACTGGCAATTTCACTTGCCAGGCGAACCTCCAGCGCGGTCCATTTCCCTCGGCTGACTAGCGGAGAACCTACGGTAAACCGGTAAGATAAATAAAAGTTGGTGAGCCGTGGGAGGATCGAACTCCCGACCCGCTGATTAAGAGTCAGCTGCTCTACCAGCTGAGCTAACGGCCCACATTTAAAGGCGCTACGCCTAGTTGACTTCTCCAAGGGAGAACTTTGGAGCCTCTCTTCTTGCACGCTTTACATGCCGAACAAAAATCATAGAACCTGCGCTTCACCTGTCTAGTTGCTGTGGTTTGAAGTACCTCTGGTGCGCCTGAAGGGATTTGAACCCCCAACCTACGGCTCCGGAGGCCGACGCTCTATCCAAATTGAGCTACAGGCGCAGGATGAGGGAATGTATCACAAAAGATAATTTTAAGGCAAACTGCTTTATTACCATTTGAATACAGTTATGGTTTGTCGTATGATCATTTCCGCCTATATCATTTGGATGCGGTGTGTTTTATCGGGTCCCGATTATATGTCTCCAACCCGTGAGATAACAGGGTGAACCGATCGACTGTCGAGGAACTTTTAAAAGATGTTCAGACCGGTTATCTGTCAATCGAAGCCGCATTGGCGCGGTTAAAAGTCCTTCCGTACGAATCGCTTGAATTTGCTACGCTTGATCACCATAGAGGAATCAGGCAAGGATTTCCTGAGGTGATTTTTTGCCAGGGTAAAACGGAGGCACAGGTAGTAGAGATTTTTCGCAGGATGAATGCCATGGAGCCTGTGGTTCTTGCGACCAGGGTAGACCCAACACTGGCCAGAAGAATTCAGAGGGAGTTTAAAGATGCTGAATATAATGCCGTTGGCCGAACCATTGTTTTGCGGAAAGGCGTTATCCCAAAGCGAGCGGGTCAGATTGCCCTGGTAACCGCGGGGACTTCTGACCTTCCCGTTGCGGAGGAGGCGAAGGTGACATCCGAACTGCTCGGTTATTCTCTCGCGACGCTTTATGATGTCGGTGTGGCCGGTTTGCATCGGCTTCTTGACCAGATGGGTGTTTTTGAGAAAGCCAATGTAGTCATTGTCGTCGCGGGGATGGATGGGGCCTTGCCGAGTGTCGTGGGAGGGCTTGTCGGTAAACCGGTGATTGCGGTTCCATCGAGCAGCGGTTATGGAACGAGTTTTTTTGGGGTTTCTGCACTTCTTGCGATGCTCAATTCTTGTGCTGCGGGGCTTGCCGTCGTCAATATTGACAACGGTTTTGGCGCAGCCTCCCTCGCCCATCGGATATTGTCGCTTCAGAATGAACAAATATAGCGTCTTTTCCCCTCTTGCCAGAAAAAGCTCCAACGGTTTCTTAAGGTAGTAAACTGCCAAATGGGATTGGACTAAAATAGATTAAGGGAATCGGGTGTGAAAACAGCCTATTTTGACTGTTTCTCTGGAATTAGCGGCGATATGATTTTAGGCGCGATGGTAGATGCTGGTCTTGCGGTGGATGTTCTTCAAGACGCGCTCAATCAGTTAAAACTTCCTGGCCTGGTTTTAAAAGCGTATCGGGTGCGTCGCTGTGGTCTTTCAGCGACGAAGGTTGACGTGATCGTGCCGAGGGAGCTTCGGCCGTTTACATCCTTCGCTGCAATCGAGCGGTGTATCAAGACCAGCCGTCTTCCGAAAGAGATTCAGTCCCGATCGGTTGAGATATTTTCCATGTTGGCAAAAGCGGAGGCAGAGGTGCACGGAGGGCGGTTGGGACAGGTCCATCTACATGAGGTTGGCGCGATAGACACCTTGGCCGATGTGGTGGGCGCAGTGGTCGGGTGTTCTTTTTTAAAGGTTGATCGGGTTGTCGCATCCCCGATTCATGTCGGGACGGGAGAGGTAAAAACCGATGCAGGCGTCTTTCCCATTCCAGCCCCTGCGACGGCGGTCCTCCTGAAGGGGATTCCCCTTTATGCCACGGGTGTTGTCGGAGAGTTAACAACGCCGACGGGGGCGGCCATTATCACCTCACTTGCCGAATCGTTTTTACCGCTTCCTTTGATGAAGGTTGAGAAGATCGGGTCCGGAGCGGGTAGGATGGAGCGAACCACACCGAATCTTCTACGACTCTTTATCGGCGCCGAATCTGATTCCGATGAAACCGATGAAATCATTCAGGTGGAGACCAATATCGACGATATGAATCCGCAAGTGTATGAGCATCTCTTTGAGGCCCTTTTCTCAGCTGGGGCTGTGGATGTGTTTCTGACACCGGTTATTATGAAACGCGGCCGCCCCGCTATTTTGCTTACTGTGCTGACAACGTCCGCTTTTTTAGATGGGGTCACCCGGCTTCTCTTTAGAGAGACGACCACGCTGGGAGCGCGTATCCAAAAGGTGGCGCGGAGAAAACTTGTTAGGGAAGTGAAGAAGCGGAAAACATCCCACGGCCCGCTTTTTGTGAAAACGGCGTTCCAGAATGGAGAACCCCTTCGAAGTCGGCCGGAATTTCGAGATGTTCGAAAGTTGTCCAAGAAACGGGGAGTTCCTTTAATCACGCTGTTGGATGAAATGGACGGTATTGTGGGAGCGGAGGTTATAGATGGAGAATGAGGTTTTACTGTGGGTTCTTTTTAATGTTTTAGTCGTAACGTTGCTTGTTTTGGACTTAGGGGTTTTTCACCGTAAGGCCCACGTGGTCCAAATTAAGGAAGCGTTGCTCTGGAGTGTGTTTTGGGTTTCACTGGCCCTTCTCTTTAGTTTCCTTGTCTATCGAATGCGGGGCCAAAATGCCGCGCTTGAGTTCCTTGCAGGCTATTTGATTGAAGAATCTCTAAGCGTCGACAATCTGTTTGTCTTCCTGTTGATCTTTACCTATTTCCGTGTTCCGCCGCTTTACCAGCATCGGATTCTATTCTGGGGGATCTTGGGTGCAGTTGTCATGAGGGCGATTTTTATTTTTGCCGGGGTTGCATTGATACATCATTTTCATTGGGTAATCTATCTTTTCGGGGCGTTCCTGGTTTTAACAGGCGTTAAAATGGCATTCCAGAAAGACGAAAAAATGGATCCGAACAATAATCCTGTTCTTAAGGTTTTCCGGAAATGGATGCCGATGACGGACCGCATTGAGGGTGGACGATTTTTCATAAAAATTGATGGAAAACGTTATGCGACGCCATTGTTTGTTGTTCTTTTGGTGGTCGAGACAACCGATGTGATCTTTGCAGTCGATTCCATCCCGGCGATCCTTTCTATTACAGTAGACCCATTTATCGTATACACATCCAATGTATTTGCCATTTTAGGGTTACGCGCGCTCTATTTTGCGTTGGCCGGCATGATGCGGCTCTTTCACTATCTTCATCAAGGGCTCTCTTTTATTCTTACCTTCGTGGGGGTGAAGATGTTGATATCGGATGTTTATAAAATTCCGGTAGGGATCGCCTTAGGCGTGGTCGCCGGCATTTTGGTTGTCTCGGTGATTGCTTCCTTGCTGCGTCCACGTTCGATGGAGGAAACCCCGGCAGCGGCCAATTCCGTTATGCCCTTAAAAGGACCAGAGAAAAACGGGTAACATGAAGATTCGATGACAAACACGGCCAAAACGGATTTCATTAAAGTAAAAAATGTCCTCTTTGCCGTCCTTCTTTTTAATCTGCTTGCCGCCATTGTAAAAACGGTATGGGGTTACGCCACCCATACCGTCAGTATGCAGGCAGATGGGTTCCATTCTTTTCTTGACGCTGCGTCAAGCGGCGTTGGATTAGTCGGGGTGTGGGTGGCCTCCCGTCCCGCGGATGAGTCACATCCTTATGGCCATCGCAAATTTGAAACCTTTGCCTCCTTCTCCATCTCCGTTTTTCTCTTCCTGGGTTGTTTTGAGATTTTGAAAAACAGCTTTAGCCGATTCCAAAGCGGAATTGTTCCGGATATCACCAAGACCAGTTTTATCATTATGTTGATGACGATGGGGATGAACATGATCCTCTCACAATGGGAGAGGAAAAAGGGGACGCTGCTCAAGAGTGAAATCCTTCTGGCAGACGCATTTCATACGAAGAGTGATGTCTTTGCCTCTTTGTCGGTGATTGTCAGCCTTGCTGCCGGGTGGCTTGGTTATCCAATGATCGATCCCATTGCCGGTCTGGTGATTGCCGCCATTATCGGGAAGGTGGGCTGGGAGATATTAATGGAAAGTTCCAAAGTCCTAACCGATTATTCAAGAATCCATCCGCATGAGATACGCGATTTTGTCATGAAGATTCCCGGGGTGGAAGAGTGCCATGCCGTTCGAACCCGTGGAAGCATGGACCATGTCTATGTGGATCTTCATGTCCATGTTGCCCCTGAAATGTCCCTGGAGAAGGCGCATATCCTGTCTCATAAGGTTGAGACGGAGATTATGAAGCGGTTTCTGAATGTGCTCGAGGTGGTGGTTCACCTTGAGCCACATATCCCGGAGTTGGAAAATGACTAAACCGATCATTGCCATCACGATGGGGGATCCTTGCGGAATCGGTCCGGAGGTGATTGTAAAGGGATTGCTTAGCCAGGGAATCTATAAGGAATGCCGTCCTTTCGTCATTGGCAATGCAGCGTGGTTGACGGATGCAGCCTCCCGCTTTGCACCAAATCTGACGGTACGTCCTATTCAGTCTGTATCGGAGGCCTCTTTCAAAGAGGGGACGCTTGAAGTCTTGGATGGACGACAAGAAGACCTAACGTCCCTCAAATATGGGATGGCCTCTCCTTTAGCGGCCTCTGTTGCGTTTCATGCGATCAGAGACGCCGCGCAATTGGCGCTCTTAAATGAAATTGACGGGATAACCACCGCGCCGATTCATAAAGAAGGGATGAAAGCGATTGGCTTCCCCTTCCCTGGCCACACCGAATTTCTGGCGGATTTTACAAAGACGGATCGATTCGGCATGATGATGGTGGGGGGAGGGCTGAAAATCATCCTGACGACGATCCATCTCTCGTTGCGAGACGCAATCGTACAATTGAGAAAGGAGACTATTTTAAAGTCGATTTGCCTTGCCGATGCAGCGCTAAAGCACGATTTTTCGATTGGGACGCCAAAAATTGCCGTGGCCGCCCTCAACCCCCATGCGGGGGAGCGGGGCATTTTTGGAGACGAAGAAAAAAGGGAGGTAATTCCTGCCATTGAGATCGGTTTAAAAGAGGGAATTGACGTGAGCGGTCCCTACCCGGCCGATACGTTATTCTATCAACTCAAGCAGGGGAAGTTTGATGCGGCAGTGGCCCTCTATCACGATCAAGCCCTCATTCCAATTAAGCTCCTCTCTTTTGGAGGCGGCGTGAATGTAACCGTAGGTCTTCCTTTTATCCGCGCCTCCGTTGATCATGGAACGGCCTATGACATTGCCGGGTTAGGGGTGGCCAATGCTGGAAGCCTGCGGGAGGCCCTTAGTCTGTCGGCCTATATGGCAAAGAACCGTAGGGACAGATCATCAAGAACATAACCCAAACGATACGGCCAAGAAAGTCGTGGGGACAACATTTCCTCATCGATTACAACATCCAGAGAAAGATACTGGATCTTGCGCACATTCAACCGAGCAGTCGGGTTCTGGAGATCGGCACAGGATACGGTATTTTGACAAAGGGACTATTGGAGAGGGGCGCTGATGTGGTTGGCATTGAGATTGATCGCCATCTTGTCCAGCGTCTGCGGGAAGAGATTCCTGCGACGCCCCGCTTTCATCTGATAGAGGCCGAGGCGCTTCGCTTCCCTTATCAAGAGGTCCAAGGTCCCTATAAAGTGGTTGCGAATTTGCCCTATTATATCGCGACCCCGCTTCTTTTCAGGCTTTTGGAG
Source organism: Candidatus Troglogloeales bacterium (assembly GCA_005239595.1). Taxonomy (GTDB): domain Bacteria; phylum Nitrospirota; class Nitrospiria; order SBBL01; family SBBT01; genus SBBT01. Next base: position 6,679 of record SBBT01000018.1, read on the forward strand.
GAAAGGGATCATATTCCCCTGATGGTTTTAATGCTCCAGAAGGAGGTTGCCAATCGGATGGCCGCTTCCGTAGGGGATGAAGGCTATGGCGCCCTGTCGGTGATCGTTCAGTTTTATGCGGATGTTCGTAAGGCTTTCCCTGTTTTACGGGCGTGTTTTCGCCCACGTCCTAAGATTGATTCTTGTGTGGTGACGATAACGCCTCTTCCTGCCGCCCGAACCCCTGTTCTCAACGAGCCATATTTTCTCAAAGTTGTAAAAGGGGCGTTTGCCTATCGGAGAAAACGACTTGCCAATGCCCTGTTTCATGCGGGTTTTCCTCTGTTGGAAATTGAAACGGCGATGCGTGAAATCGGTCTGGTTCCGACGCGAAGAGGTGAAACTCTCTCGCTGGGGGAGTTTGCGTCCCTTGCCAATGTCCTGTTTTTACAAGGGACAAAAAATGGATTGACTTAGGGAAGATGAAATTGCTAGCTTACAAAGATTTTAGGGAGGATTTTGTGAGCTACACCAAGGGGGGCATGGTTGGCGTTTTTTTTGTAGTAAGCCTCATCCACTTTTTTGGGGGTGGTTCATTTGCCCAGGAAGAGCGTCCCCCCTATTCGTTGGAAGAAGATCGTTCCATACCGCCTCCTTCCTCCCCATCTTCGCAGGAATTTGAGCCGCTTCCATTTAAGGAGGTCCTGCCCCCTTCACCGCAGGAAGGGTTTATCCCGACGCCGCCTCGAGAGGAGCCGGTTCCTTCCCAAGAGGCGCCTCCTGCGCCGAAGGATGAACCTGTTTTGCCTCCAGTGGAAGAAGAGACATCTGTTCCTGATGCCACGGAATATGAGATTCGGATGACATCTGGAATCGCCCTTCTTAACCAAAAGAAATATGTCGAGGCTCAGGATGCGTTCCGTAGGGCGCTGGGCGCCCGTCCTGGCGATTCACAGGCGACCTATTTTAGGGGTATCACATTGGCGAAAATGGGAAAACACCAGGAGGCCGAAAAGGATCTTCTTGCGTCGTATCGGATGGATCCGAAACCTGAAATCGCCCTTGATATCGGAGTAGTCTACTACCAGCAAAAGGAGCATCAAAAGGCGCTTGATTTCCTGAATAAGGCGGAAAAAGGAGATCCCACGGAGCCGCTGGTCTATTTCTACCAGGGGCGTGTCTATCAGGCGTTGGAAAGTCATGATTGGGCAGCCCCGCGGTTCCTTCGCGCCGCGGCAAAAGCGGAAGAGAAAAAGCCGCCCTTGGCGGCCAGCGCCCATTACCAGGCAGGGGTTTCTTATTACAGGCAGGGAATTTATGACGAGGCGAAGAATGAGTTTTTAAAGGTGCTTCAAAGAGAGCCAAGATCCGAAATCGGTAAATCGTCCAAAACGTTTATAGAAGAGATTGAACAGAAAAAAAAGATAGGCCCCACGTGGACCAACTCCGTGAGTATCAGCCACCAATATGATGGCAATGTTGTGTTGGAGCCATCTAACGATTCTTTCGCACAGGCCATCAGCCGAAGCAAGGATCATCGGACGGTACTGTACCTGAAGGGAGATTATCTCTTTAACCGGCCCTTTCCATGGGGGCCGGGGCTCAGTTATTATCTCTACCAAAATCTGCATTATAAACTTCATCCATTTGATGTGGGTGACTATGGAATCAATCCTTATCTCCTTTATAGTGAAGAAGGCCGGCAATTTCGTCTCGACTACCTCTTTGATTTCATTACGGTCGATTTTGAAAACTTTCTTGATTCCCATACCCTTCGCACGTCGTTGGTTTTATCGCCGGACCCGGAACGGTCAACGCGGCTTTTTTATCAAGCCCAGCACTTCCGTTTTGAAAGTAGCGTTACCTTTCCTCTTAATCCACAGCGCGATGGCGTTCAACATGCCGTCGGTGCGACCCAGTATCAGTTTGTTGGGCGGCGAGCCGGGACGGTACAGTATGGGTATCTCTTTAAGATCAAGAATGCGGCCACAAAAGATCAAGACTTTCTAGAACACCAACTGAGTGGCGGTATCGAGTACCCACTTTTTAAATCGATCAAGGGAGAGATAGGCGCCGACTTGTCCTTAAAGCATTATAAAGGTCCGAACACATTCTCAAACAGTAAACGGGAGGATGATGCCTATACAATTGGCATGGGGATGTCGAGCCCCTTTTTGAAATCCGCGGACCTCTCCTTCCGCCTTTCGTACAGACGGAACAATTCGAACATTCCCATCTTTGACTATAACCGGACCATCACATCTTTAAGCCTAACATGGAACTTTTAATGGGGGGGCGTTTCATTGTTGCCGTTTTTTTGCTCATCGGTGTTCTGTTGCCGATAGATCTCTTTGGAGCGGAAGCTGTCGGGACGGTGACGCGTGCCGAGCGACAGGTGTCTGTCATGCCGGAGGGAAAGAGTGTTCATCTTTCGGTAAAGGGGGGTGATCAGGTTCTTTTCAGAAGCCTGTATCGTACAGGGGGACAATCAAAACTCAAGCTCCTTTTCCTGGATGATAGTATTTTAAGCCTTGGAGAGAAATCGCAAGTTAAGATTACGGAGAATATCTACGACCCATCCGATAACCGGCGAAGTTTAACCGCTACCTTAATCGGTGGAACGCTGAGGGCGTTGGTTGGAAAAGTTTTTTCGGGGTCCGGCTCGAAATTTGAAATTAGTACGCCTACTGCGTTGGCGTCGGCCCGTGGGACCGACTTTATTGTATGGATTTACATGGCAAATGGGATTCCCGTAACAGGGGTCGCTGGACTGCAGGGGAAGGTGGCGGTGCAAAACGTCGGTCCTGGAACCTCGAAAGAAGTTTTTATCTCCCAGAAATTTTTTACGTTGGTCAAGGCGGGATTCCCGCCGGTTGATCCGGAGCCGATTCCTGAAGATTTGCTCAATAGGTTGATGCAGGCGACCTCGGTTTCTGATCGTATAGAAGAGGCCTTGGGTAAACCTAGCGGTAGCGATCAGGTGGATCAAAAAGGAATGGCGGTGTCAGCCTTTGTCCCTTTGATTAAAGCGAAAGCCGATCCTCCTGCCTTCCCTCCGGTGGATCAAGAGACAAACCTGGTCAGTACGGCCGTCCGGGTAGAGGTACAGTTTCCATAGAGAGAGGAGATCGATCGGTTCATCAAGCGGATCCGGTATCCCCTTGTGTTGACCGTCAGCTCTTTTTGCTTAGTGGGGTAATAGAATGTCACCCGTTATTAAGCGGTTTGGGTTCTTGTTTTTCTTGTTCTTTTCAGGGTGCGGCGGGGGGACTGAAACCATTCAGCAGACATCGGTTGGCATAAAGATAGTCATAGCCCAGCCACTCCACCAAAAGGTACTGGGGGCCCCGGCTCCATCGGGCATTTCGACTGTCACCCTCGATATTACAGCTTCAGGAATGGTCGCGATCTCCAAAAGCATTTCTGTCGCGGCGGGTGATATCCCTGTCACGATATTGGATGTACCGAGCGGTCCAAGCCGTTCTTTCACCGCGACGGCCTTAAATTCTTCTGGAACGCCACAGTTTAGAGGCTCCACCACCGTTAATCTGAATGGGGGATTTCAGACGGTTGTGATTACGCTCTCTCTGGCAGGAGGGACACTCGATACCAGTTTTGGGAACAATGGGATTGCCACCGCTACCTTTGGGACCAGCGGTGATGTGGCCCTTGTGACGGCATTTCAGCCCGACGGAAAGGTGATTGCGGCTGGATTCGTCGGGAGCCCGACCTCTTCTTCTGACTTTGTGGTGGTTCGTTACAGCGCAACCGGCAGCGTGGATACCACCTTTGGCACCGGCGGAAGGGTGACAACCGCATTCACCACCATTGATCTTCCGGCTGCGATTGCCATCCAGTCCGATGGAAAAATTGTGGTTGTCGGTGCGGCAGCGACCTCTACGACAGTTTCTGATTTTGCCATAGCCCGCTACACTTCAGCTGGTGTCCTCGATACGACGTTTGATGGTGACGGAAAGGTAACCACCGACTTTAGTGGACGGACAGATGCCGCGACGGCGGTGCTCATACAGCCTGATGGGAAGATTGTCCTAGGCGGATCTTCTGTCTCTTCTACCGGCAATAAGGATTTTGCGCTGGCACGGTATAATTCGGATGGAAGCCTGGATGCCACATTTGGTTCGGGTGGCATAGTGACGACCGATATTGAGCCAATTTTTGGAGATGCCGTGACCCGATTGATTCTACAGGGGAGTAGCATCATCGCCGTCGGCTCTTCCAATAATTCCTCTGGCGATAAGGATTTTGCGCTGGCGCGGTATACCAGCGCCGGGGTACTCGATACGACCTTTGGGAGCAGTGGTAAAACAAAGACAGATTTTGGCACGAATGGGGATGGGGCAACGACCGTGGCCTTCTTCTCCGATGGCCGGCTTCTGGTCGCAGGCACCTCCAGCACGTTGGTCTCTAGCATCCCCACCTCTTCTGATTTTGCCATGGCCCGTTATAGTGCCGACGGGATTTTGGATGCCAGTTTTGGCACGAGTGGCAAGGTGACCACAAGCATTAACGTGCTGGATGCGATTACCTCGGTTGTATTCCAGTCAGACGGCAAGATCGTGGCCGCGGGCAGCGCGGGGGCGACTCTCCTTAGCTCTGATTTTGCCCTGGCCCGCTATAGCGCAGATGGTGCCCTCGATACGAATTTTGGGACAGGTGGAAAGGTAACGACTGATGTGAGCACGACGCTTGACTCAGCAATGTCACTTTCTATCCAGTCAGATGGTAAGATTGCGCCGAGCGGATTTTCCAGCAGCGGCACAAGCCTGGCGTTGGCACGGTATAACCCTTAAACGGAATCTTACGGTGGGAAAGATAAAGAGGGCGCTGATCAGCGTTTATGATAAGGACGGAATTGTCCGTTTTGCCTCTGCCCTTTGTAATATGGGAATCGAAATCCTATC
>SBBT01000051.1 GCA_005239595.1 Candidatus Troglogloeales bacterium
GCCGGAGGACAAAAAGGAAGACAATCAAGGCAAGGATAAACCCGAAGAAATAGCGTAACATGGTAACCCAGTTTGCCTTCATGAAGTCTGCCATCTGTGCCGAGAATGGAACGGGGGTCTCGATCTCCTCGAGCGCACCTGTATCAAAGGCAATATTGACCACTTCCAGCTGATCCCCCCGGTCTGCCGAAAATCCCATCGTCTTTTTAACAAGCTCCTCTAACTTTTTCATCTCTTCTTCGTTCCTGGGAATATACTTCTTGGTCACACCTCCCTTCGGATCGGTCACAGATTCGTAGGTGCCGTCTACCAAGGCCGCGACCGAAAGTTTCTTTATGGTGCCGGTCGGCTCGAGAATGCGGCTGATACTTTTATTGATTTCATAATTGACCGTATCTACCTTTTTCGTTGTGGAACTGTTGCTCGTCGATTGCGGAGCCGTCCCCTGTTGGCCTGGAATATTGGACACCACTCCGGGAGGTCCTCCGGCCGCCTGATTGGTGCTTGTACTCCCATCCTGTGTCCGCTGCTCGCTTCGAATGACCTGACTTTCCGGATCAAATTTTTCCTCCGTCGTCTCCACCTGCCTGTTTTCAAGCACGGCAGCCACCCGCACGGACGCCTTGCTCTGTCCCACCACCGTCTCGAGCATGGTTTGGATTTTTACCTCAAGGTCTTTCTCTAATTTCGTCTGATAATCAAATTGGGCATCCTGGGCAGGGGAGTCCGACTTCTTTGAAAGCATCCGGCCATTATTGTCAACGACCGTCACGAATTGAGGAGAAAGGCCTTCCACACTGCTCGATACCAAGTGGATAATCCCCTGAACTTCAAGGGGAGAGAGCGTCCTTCCTGACTTTAAGTTTACCACCACCGAGGCGCGCGCCGGCTCTTGTCTGGAGGCAAAAACAGATTTATCTGGAATACTAAGATGGACCCTCGCCTTGCCCACCCCCGATAACTGGCCGATGGTGCGAGCCAGCTCTCCCTGTAACGCCCTCCGGTAATTTAACTTCTGAACAAACTCCGTCGTCCCGATTGTCGTGCGATCAAAAATCTCAAAACCGACGCCCCCGCCCTGCGGGAGGCCTTGACTCGCCAGTTGCAGTCTCAACTCATGGACCTGCTGAGAGGGCACCAAGATCGCCCCTCCTCCAGCCGAAACCTCATAAGGGATACGCGCCTCTTTTAATTTATCGATGACGGCGCCCGCGTCATCCGGAGAAAGATTGGCATAAAGGACCTGATAGTCAGGTTTCTGGGCCCAAAGCCAGAGGACATACGCCCCTGCCAGGGCAGCCGCCAAAACCAATACGATCCCGATCTTTTTCCCCAAGCTCATCGCAGCCAAGTTTTGACTCAACTGCTCGAACATGTCAGCCATGATTCTCCCCTTTTGTGTTCAGGCCCCTGCGAATGTTTCAGCCAGCGGGTTAAACCTGCATCCGGCTGATCTCTTCGTATGCGTTTACAATTTTATTCCGGACAGACATCATGAGCTGGAAAGAGATGCTGGCCTTCTCCAAGGCAATCATCGTCTGATGCAGGTCTTGTCCCTTTCCCGTTACCAGGTCTTGAATCGATTGGTCCGCCACTTTCTGAATGCCATTGACCTCCTGGATCGACTCGTTCAAGACGCTGAGAAACGACTCTCCCGGTTTTGATCCACCCAACTCCACCTTGAACTGATCCATCCCGCCTTTAGGGCCTGTCGGTTGAATTTCCATCGTATGCTTGCTCCTTAATGTGGTGTTTCTATTTCTATTTCTATTTCTATTTCTATTTCTATTCTATCATTACCGTCCGATTTCCAATGTCTTTAATGCCATATTTTTCGTTGCGTTAAATGCGGTGACATTCGCCTCGTAGGACCTAAGCGCAGAAATCATGTTCACGATCTCCTCAATCGGATTCACATTGGGATAGAGGACATACCCGTTTGCATCGGCGTCAGGATGCTGCGGATCAAGAATCTGCTTAAACGGACGTTGATCCTCCATTATTTCCGTAACTTCCACCCCTTGATAACCGGCATTCCCCAGTGAGGAAAGCGCCTCTCCAAAAGAGCTTTTCAAGGGTTTTGAGGTAAAAATAACGTCCTTGCGCCGATAAGGACCCCCTTCTGCCGTCCTGGTCGATTCGACGTTTGCCAGATTGCTGGATATCACATGGAGCCGCGTCTTCTGGGCATCCATACCCGAGGCTGAAAGGGCAAATGCATCTTCAATGTTCATGGAATCTTCTCCTTAAGTTACCTTAAATCCCGTAGTGTATCCTTGATTGCGGATAGTTTGCTACCCGCAATCTGAATGGTTGCATTATACATTAAATTGTTCTCGGCAAGCTTCGCCATCTCCATTTCCGCGTTTACATTGTTGCCGTCAAGGCGGGTCGATCGTGCCTTGGACTCAACGACATAAGAAGGGGCAGAGGCAGCCTGGGCCACGGAGGGGATGTGCAATCGATTGGTTCTGGCCAAATGGATCGTCCCGGAAAAATGCTCGGAATCCGTTGTCATCAGCGGGGCGGACGGCGTTGATTGAAACGCATCGTCCATCGCCTCCTTAAAGTTGACTTCGGTCGCCTTATATCCCGGGGTGTCTTGATTGGCGACATTGGCCGTCGTGGAACGATGCTGCTCGCTGCGAATGTCCAGCGCCCGTTCCAGAACGCTCAGCGTCTTGCTAAAAGTTTGATTGAGAAATCGAACAATCATGGGTCTCCCTCCAAACGATTTTATGTGCCCTGTCCCAGGGCCGGGTGTCTTCTCCCCGTCTCCAAAGGGCTTTCTTCTTCTTCCTCTGATTCCAAGGGGATGGATCCGGGATCACGATCACGGTATTCTTTTAACTTATTGCGCATTGTCCGGATACTAATCCCCAAAATGCGGGCGGCGTGGGTTCTGTTTCCCCCCTCCTGTTCCAATGTCCCCAGGATTAAGTCCCGTTCCGCCTCCCACAGTGTCGTACCATTGGAAACCGGCCTTTCCACCTTGACCGGCTGGCCCTCCCCAAAAAGAATATGCTCCGTGCCAATGACCTTCCCTTCTGACAGCAGGACCGCCCGCTCTATAACATTTTCAAGTTCCCTGACATTTCCCCGCCATTCACGTCCCACCAGGAGGGAGAGGGCCTCCTTCCCAATGGAGGAGGCTAATTTCTTATTTCGCGCCGCGCTTTTCTGAATAAAGCAATCTACCAACAAAGGGATATCTGAAATACGGCTGCGAAGTGGAGGAATCCGTATCGGAAAAACATTGAGGCGATAGTAGAGATCTTCCCGAAAATGGCCGGCCTTCACCTCCTCCCACAACGGACGGTTGGTCGTTGCAATGACCCGGATATCGAGAGGGAGAGGGGTCTTGCTCCCCAGCAGATCCAGTTCGCGCTCCTGTAAAACGCGCAGTAACTTCGCCTGTAAGGAGAGATGCATCTCGCTCACTTCGTCTAAGAGAATGGTTCCACTGTTGGCGAGTTCAAACCGCCCAGGTTTTCTCGCCACTGCGCCTGTAAAAGCCCCTTTCTCATATCCGAACAGCTCGGACTCCAGGAGCCCCTCCGGCACCGCGGCGCAATTAATCGCAATGAAAGGACGATGGGCGCGAGGACTGTGGGTATAAACAAACCGCGCCAGCAATTCCTTCCCTGTTCCGCTTTCCCCTTCAATCAGAATGGAGGCATCACTTGCGGCCACCACTTCCGCCATTTTTAGGATTTTCAACATGGCCGGATCCTGCGTCAGAAACGTCTTTCCAGAGGTCAATCCACTCGCTTTCCCTCCCCCCTCCTGAAAGGCAATGAGGGCCCTCTGGATAGCCGCGGCAAGGGTCTCCTGGGAAAACGGTTTGACCAGATAGTCAAAAACACCTAACCGCATCGCCTCAACCGCCGTTTCAATGGTTCCATAGGCAGTCATAATAATGACCGGAATTTTAAGTTTAAGCCTTCTGGTCTCCTTGTAAAGATCAAGACCGTTCATCCCAGGCATTTTCATATCGGTAATCATCACCGAAATCTGTTGGCTCTGACACTGCTTTAGGGCCTCTTCCCCGTTTGTGGCAGAAAGCAACGCATAGCCCATCTCATGGAGCGACTCGGACAATGCCGCCCGCATTGCGGGATCGTCATCCACGATTAAGACCGGCCCCGTTTTAAGCGCTTTTGTCATCTAATCTCTTCCGCAATCGGGTACAAACGCCTGCTTAACAGGGAAGGTCAAGGTAAACGTTGTTCCCTTTTTAAGCTCACTCTGAACATGGATCAGACCGTTATGTGCCTGTACGGCATTGTGCACAATCGCAAGACCGAGACCGGTCCCCTTATCCTTGGTGGTAAAGAACGGATCAAAAATTTTGGAAAGCGCCTCTTGAGGAATGCCACAGCCGGTATCACTAATCGTGACCATCACCCCCTCGCACGCAATCGCATCCTTCTCAGGCTTCATCTGATGGGACGACGCCGCCACACGCAATTGACCTCCCTGTGGCATCGCATCTACCGCATTGAGAATCAGGTTTAGAAAAACCTGTCGCAAAAGGTCTTCATCCCCTAAAAAAAGTTCCGGCATCGGACCGATCTCTTGAACAAATTCTATCTGGTTTTGCTGAATAAGATGGGACGCAAAAATCCTGGACTCGCTAACAAGGCCTCCGATATCGACCCTTCGAAAATTGGGAGTCGGCTTCCCCGTAAACAAAAGGAGATTCGTAAGAGAGTAGTCCATTGCCATGACCGCGGAGGAGATATGCTCCGCCCATTTGACCTTATCCGGTTCTTTTGCCAACCCTTTTTTGAGCAGCGATGCGAATAGCTCGATGCTCCCCAGGGGATTTCTCAGCTCATGTGCCATTCTGGCGGCCATCTCTCCCACAGCCGCCAGCCTAAGATTCCGTTCCGCCTGCGCCCGGAGGGCCTCTTTTTCCTTTATGGTGGCCTTGAGAAGTTTGTTTTTCTCCTCCAGCTCGACGTTTAACTGACGCACCTGCACCTCAAGAAGCCGGTAACACCGCTCCAGATCGAGGGATGTTGAATTAAACTGACTGAACGCCTCATGAAGAAGCTCGATTTTTTTCTCTTCCATCTCCATCGTTTTTCGTTAAAAGCGAGTCATGGCCTTTTCAGACGCAACCTTCTTAATTAAAAGATCGTCCGCGTCCTGTTCCAATCTCACATAAATGGCCTTCCCTTCATCATGTTTACCCAAGGCTTGATAACAATTCGCCAACTGCAATTGTGCCCAGTTCCCCCGGCTGCCCACCACACCTGTTTTTAAAACCAACTGGTAGAAATCGGCAGCCTTCTTATAATCCTTCAGGAGGTAATATCCATCTGCCACGCGAAGGTAAAGCCACGCATGTTTTTGGGAATCGGTCTTAATGAGCCTAAGATAGACATCAATCTCATTTTTGAAATCTCGTTTGTTTTGAAAAAGCTTCGCCAGTTTCAGAGAGACACGCTCATGGTCCGGATGTTTCGGGTAAAGTCTTAACCAGCCCTGGTATTCCAAAATCGCCTTTTCTTTTTCCCCTTGATAGTCAGAAAGTTCAGCAAGAAAGACCTTCACATCGGGAACCCGTTTGCTTCTGGAATATCGCGCAAGAAACTGCATGAACTTTCCCCTGGCCCTCGCATAATCGCCCTGCTGCATCAGAAGTTTGCCCAGTTGTATCAGCGCGCTTTCTGCAAATGGATTTGCAACGCTCACGGAAATCGGCTCATACAAATCAAGTGATTGCGAATAAAGGCCCACTTTCAGGAGCTTTTCGGCGACCAGCATCCCTGTCGATCCGGTCAACATTTTCGGGGTGAAGGCAGAGGGATATGTATAAAACAGCTGTACTATTCTAACGTCATCCTGTTTGACCGCTGCCTCATTGATTGCGTCCGACATGGTGTCGTTCAACTCGGAGGTCAACTTTTTCCTGAAAGGGGTGGAATCGCCCGGCAGACGGAGAAGGAGTTTGTTCTCAATTGCAATCGCCGTGTCATAAGACCCATGTTTTCGATGCAATTTCGCCGCTTCAAGAAGTATCTCATTTAACGTAAGGGGCGGGAGATCTTTTTTTAAAAGCGTTTTCGCCTCATCCCCAATAGTATCTAAGACGCGTGCTTCATCAGCATTTTTTTGTTCCGCCTCTTCGAGGCAATGGTTTTGGCTGTTTTTTAGCATCGAAGCAGGGGCGCATTCACTTCCCAGCATCTCCCCGACGGCCATCAAAAGCTTTGCCGCCTGAACCCCCGGCGTCGCTTTATCGAACGTCCTGACAATATTATATATTTTTTGGGCCTCCCGGTTCTTCTTTTCATGACGCAATGTGTCGCCGGCCATGGCGAGGGCGACGGGGGCAAGCGGTTCATTCCCATAGATATTGAAAAACAACATCAGGGCCTTCCGAGCTTCTCCATATCGGCCCATGCGTTGCGCCATTTCTCCATGTTGCAGGAGAACACTCGGCTCTCCCTTCCAGTAATCAGGTCGGTTTCTTGCCGCCGTATTGTAGCTTTTGTAGGCCTCTTCATACGACTCTAAATGATAAAGGACATCGGCATTTCCTATCAGCAGCGCATTTTGATCGGATGGAGACAGTTTATGGGAGGCCGCTTTCTTATAAGAAACTTGTGCCTCCTTCCATTTTCCCTGTGTGCGAAGGACATGACCGATTCCCAAGTGGGCCAAACCGACATATTGGCTATTGGGATGATACCGAAGGATTCGGTTGTAGTTTCCAATCGCCTCGGGATACAGTTTTAGCTTTGCGCTGGCTTGTCCCATTCTCCAAAATCCCCGAATGGCGTTCTCGGACTTCGGATAAGCATATCCCGCCTTCTGAAACGCGGCAACAGCTTTGCGAAGTGCTTCCTTATTACCCTTGGCCCCCAATTTAAAGTAAAGATCGCCTAACAAAAATGCGGCCGCCTCTGCCGAAGGGCCGCCCGGTGGAAGATCCGGCAATAACTGTTCGACTTCTTGTATCGCCCTTGCAAACTCGTTCGCATGGTATGCCTCCATCACAACCACAAACGGATCTTCCCCTAAAACAAACTCATCGGCATAGTCCTTTGGGAAAATCGGAAGTTCATGATCCTGGGCACCGGCAATCGGCACGAAAGCCGACACGATTAGAAAACCGATTCCAAACAGCAGCGTTTGCCTTAAATGGTTCAGACCCATCGTCGTCATCGCCCGAACATCCATGGAAATTAAGCAAAAAAGATGCCACCCTGTACATCCTAACATCTATTTATGTCTAAAAAATTTCTCCGTAACCACAGAGCGCTCTTAACCCATTAAGATATATAATATTTTTCCTATCTCCTGGCAAAGAGCGGGTATGGGTTAACCTCGCTAGAAACGAAGCACTAAAGAGCCTGCTATGCCAAAAAGTTGACACGCAATAACATCCCATGCTTCTTTCTTCTGTCCTACTGGAGAGTCAGGTTTTCGCGTCTCTTGAGTTTCTGAACGAGGGTGGTTCGCTTCAAGTTCAGCAAACGGGCTGCTGTCTTCTTGACGTCATTCGCCTTCAACATGGCATGCTGAATCAGTCGATTTTCAAATTCTAGGACCAACTCTGAAAATTGGACACCGCCATCCGGAAACTCAAATTGCAAGGGGAGGGGGTTTTCTTGAGGTCTTCTTAGTTTGTCGGGAAGATCGGACGCTCCGATCAGCCCATCCTGCTGAAATGTAATTAATCGCTCCATCAAGTTTTCTAGTTCCCGGATATTCCCAGGCCAGGAATAGTTCATCAGAATTTTTTCTGCATCAGGCGATAAACCTTCCAGCTTCGCCTGTCTCTTTTCATTGAATTTTTGGATGAAATGGGCTATCAGGAGCGGTATATCCTCCTTCCGTTCACGGAGAGGGGGAAGCGCAACTGGAATGACATTCAGCCGATAAAACAGGTCTTTTCTAAATCGTTTTTCAGTAACCGCCTCCTCCATATTCTGATTGGAAGCAGCAATGACACGAACATCCACATGGATGGACCTTGTGCCTCCAACACGCTCGAACTCCCGCTCCTGGAGGACACGAAGCAGCTTGACCTGCAAGGGGAACGGCATTTCACCAATTTCATCAAGAAAAAGTGTCCCTCCGTGCGCCAGCTCAAATCGCCCTATTCTGAATGACGTCGCACCGGTAAACGCCCCCTTCTCATGGCCAAACAGTTCGCTTTCGAGAAGCGCTTCGGGAATCGCCCCACAGTTGATCGGGATAAAAGGTTTATCGCCTCTTAAGCTCTTAAAGTGTATCGTCTTGGCGACGACCTCTTTACCGGTTCCACTTTCACCCTCAATGAGAATCGTGCTATCGGTGTCGGCCACCTTATCAATTAATTCATAGATGCGCTTCATAGGCGGGCTTTGGCCTATTAGGGGCTCAAATGGCGGCTTTCCCTTTATTGTCTTCTTCTGAAGAGGTTCTTCAACTGGAATGATGCGTTCATCACCCATAGATCAGAACTGGCCTTAAACAGTATGCAGTTAGCTTCCTCTCGCTATAGATATTATTTACGATGGTTTTAACCCACAGCGATTGTCTTATCATATTTTCGTGCTAATCTTAGCCTTGTTTTTTAGGACTGTCAACTTATAGTCACATCAGCTTATGCTCTTTTCATCCCTCGGCAAAAATTGCCGCCTTGCTATAGGTAACAAAGACCTGTCAAAAATCTTTTTAATGGAGTGGAAACAGGGGGAAAACCGAATAAAAACTAACTGTTATGGCTTTATTATTACAGGGCATACATCTTGCTTTCATGCTAAGTAACGCGTGGCATTTACCGATTTATTATAGAAAGAACTTATGATCGATCCGTTCATGATCCTGCGGTTATCCAATGGTGACGCCGCCAAGGCGGCAGGCCTGTTTCCCCCCAATGCAAAACCCGCAGACGCCTTCGCACAAATTCTGACAGAGGCAATGGAAGGGATGCCTGTGGGGATGGGATTGCCGGTGACGGAAGGAAACATAAAAACGGCTCTTTACCCAGATAAAGTGGCATTGCCATCCGTGGCATTGCCACCCTCTAAACCTACACAGGAAGTTGAATCAGCGCCCCTTCCTCTGATGCTCCCTTTGATTATGTTCCCCATCAACGGGCAGCCTTTTCCTAACCTGGCAGAACAGGCATTACCTTCGAACACTGATAGCGCACCAGAACTTTTGAAACCTGTCGACATGGAAAACCTCGCTATTGATACCGTGGGCCAGCCGTTCTACCCGGTTGCCGATCTCCCCACGCATAAATTCCAAAATACGTTTCAAGCAGGGTCAACGCAACCTCTTTTAAAATCAGGGGCCAACCCTATTCAGGAATACACGCCGTTTGAACGGGAGAAACCGATAGAACCCTCAGGGGATACCTCTGCTATTAAAATCTTCGGGAGAGATGTTGCTGAAAATCAGATGGTTGATATGCCCCTAACGATTACACCAACCCCGCTTCAGCAGAATCCTCAACCAGCGACGAACCTGGCCCCGGAGAAGAAATCCCCAGATGTCCCTGTTCAGGCAATGCCTGTTCAGGCAATGCCTGTTCAGGTAACGCCTGTTCAGGTAATGGCCGATCCAAAAA
>SBBT01000229.1 GCA_005239595.1 Candidatus Troglogloeales bacterium
CGTTGATGCTGACCAATCCGAATACGCTCGGTCTTTTTGAACGGGATATCGCAAAAATTGCCGAGATCGTCCATGCCGCCGGCGCCCTGATGTACCTCGATGGGGCAAACTTAAACGCCCTGTTGGGCCTGGTGCGTCCCGGCGACATGGGATTTGATATCGTGCATTTCAACCTTCACAAGACGTTCTCTACGCCGCACGGAGGGGGAGGCCCTGGGGCGGGTCCGGTTGGCGTGACCGCGTCCCTTGCCCCTTATCTCCCGGCTCCTATCGTGGAGAAAAATGAAAAGGGCTACTTCCTTAACACGAACCGCCCGAAATCAATTGGAAGGGTCCACGGTTTTTATGGAAACTTTGGAATATTGGTTCGCGCCTATGCCTATATCCGCCGCTTGGGCGCGGAGGGGCTCTCTGCCATTAGCCGAAACGCCATTATCAACGCCAATTATCTCAAAAAGCAGCTAGAAGAGGTTTATCTCATTCCGTATAATCGCCCTTGCATGCACGAGTTTATTGCCTCTGCCAAGAAATTTAAGGAAAAGGGGGTTCATGCCTGGGATGTTGCGAAGCGGTTGATCGATTACGGTTTTTATCCACCCACGGTCAATTTTCCGCACGTGGTTGAAGAGGCATTGATGATAGAGACGCCGGAGAGCGAGACGCGTGAGACCCTTGATCTGTTTGCAGGTGCCATGCGGGATATCCGCCGCGAGATCGACGAGGACCCTAAAATGGTGATAGGGGCGCCGCACACAAGGCCGGTGGGAAGATTGGATGAGGTGCAGGCGGCAAAACGGCTTGACGTCCGATATGAAACAAAGTCGTAACAGGCGGGATTTTTTTGATATCGCATGATCTCCTCATTGTAGGGGCGGGCCTCGCGGGAATGCGGGCCGCCGTTGCAACCCCTCCTTCCTTAAATGTCGGTGTGATCTCCAAGGTTCACCCGGTTCGAAGCCACTCGGTGGCCGCCGAGGGGGGAATTAACGCTGCGGTTCATCCGGAAGACTCCTGGGAATCGCACATGTACGACACCGTCAAAGGGAGCGACTGGCTCGGCGATCAGGACGCCATTGAAATCCTATGCCGCGATGCGCCGAACGACATCATGGATCTCGAGCGGATGGGGGCCCTCTTCTCCCGTGATCCCAATGGGAATATCGCGCAGCGCAACTTCGGAGGGCTTGGATTTCCCCGTACCTGTTATGTCGCCGATCGAACGGGGCATGCGCTTGTCCATCTTCTCTATGAGCAGCTACTGAAACGATCGCTCACCGTTTATGAAGAGTGGTATGTCACCTCCCTGATTGTGGAAGGGGGTGTCTGTTGCGGTGTCACCGTTCTTGATCTTCTGACGGGGGAATTGCACGCGATTTTGGCCAAGGCGGTCGTGTTGGCGACCGGGGGGTACGGCCGCATCTATAGCACCTCCACCAACGGGCTGATCAATACGGGCGACGGGATGGCGATGGCCTACCGCATCGGCGTCCCGCTTCAGGATATGGAATTTGTGCAATTTCATCCGACCACGCTCAAAGAGACCGGCATTCTGATTACCGAGGGGGCGCGCGGCGAAGGGGGATACCTTTTTAATTCTCGCGGCGAACGATTTATGGAAAAGTATGCCCCAAAGGCGATGGAGTTGGCGAGCCGCGACATTGTTTCCCGCGCCGAATATCAGGAAATCATGGAAGGCCGCGGCGTGGAGGGGTGTGTGATGCTGGATCTAAGGCATCTTGGCGCTGCCAGGATCAAAGAACGCCTTCCCCAAATCTATGACCTTTCCCTGACGTATGCGGGGGTCGATCCGGTTGAAGCACCCATTCCGGTGACGCCTGGGGTTCACTATTCGATGGGGGGGATTATGACCAACGCCCATGGGGAGACGCCATTGCCGGGGTTGTATGCCGTTGGGGAGTGCGCCTCTGTTTCAATCCATGGCGCAAACCGTTTGGGAGGCAACGCGCTAATGGAGACCATCGTTTATGGCCGAAGGGTGGGAACCGCTGCTGCTGAATTTGCGCAGAAAACAGGGCAGACTCCTTTCTCGGAAGGGGTTTTAACGCGCGAGAGGGAACGAATCCTGGCGCTTTTTTCTCATGATGAGGGGGAGCGCGCTGAAAAGATCCGAGAAGAGGTGGGGGGGGTGATGGCGGAGCATTTTGGAATTATCCGAACGCGGGATCGTATGGAAGCGGGCATCAAAAAACTTTTGGCCATTCGGCCGCGTCTGGCCCGTCTTTATCTGCATGACAAGGGAAAGGTGTTTAACCTGGACCTGGTGGATGCCCTCCAGCTCTTCTCGATCATGGATCTGGCCGAGGCGATTGCCGTGTCCGCCCTGTCGCGGGAAGAGTCGCGAGGGGCGCATGCCCGTTCGGACTTTCCCTCACGCGACGATACCGCCTGGCTCAAACACACCCTCGCCTATCGAAGCGAAGCCGGCCCTCGCCTTTCTTTCCGGCCGGTGACGATTACGCGAGTTCCCCTCGCCGAACGCAAATATTAAAAAACAGGGCAACGGCGGTGTTTAGCTGAGAATAAAGTCGGACAGGCTATTTCAACAGATTGCAAAATCTACAGTATCGACTCGGAGGTCCTTTCGCAATTTCAACTAATGATAGGACATTCCCAAGTCAAAGGTTTTCCGTTGAGAAATACTATCGTAAACTCACGAAATTAAACACTAGTTTCCGGCAACCGTCATTTCAGAAATCTTGATGGTGGGGGCAGCAGTCCTTCGGGTAAGATCAGTGTCGTTTCCGATCATTTCAATCTGGTTTAGCATCTCCTTTAGATCCCCGGCAATCGTCACCTCCTCGACAGGATAGGCCAACCCTCCTTCTTCAATCCAGATGCCCGCCGCCCCTCGAGAATAATCCCCCGTCACCAGATTCACACCAAAGCCAATCAACTCGGTCACATAGAACCCAGAGCGGACGGAACCGATGATCTCTTCCGGAGAATATTTCCCCGCAACCAGATGAAAATTGGTTGATCCGACAGAAGGTGTGTCTCCCACACCCCGTACGGCATTTCCCGTGGAAGGAAGACCCAGTTTTTTTCCGGAGTACGTATCCAAAAGGTAGCTTTTTAAAATGCCGTTTTCCACAATCACTCTTTTTTCGGAAGGCAACCCCTCGCCGTCAAAAGGTCTTGAGCCGAGACCTGACAGGAGGGTTGGATCGTCATAAATGGTAACCCCATCAGACGCGATCCGCTTATCCAACTGGCCTACCAGGAACGAGGCATTTCTGTAAAGGGCATAACCGGAGAGAGCCGCAGCCAGATGCCCCAAAAGCAATGCGGACATTTCTGAGTCAAAAACAACCGGGACATGCCGGGTGGAAATTTTCCTCGCGCCTAACCGGCGCAGCGTCCGCGTCGCCGCCCTTTTTCCAACCGACTCAGGAGACTCCAACTGTTTAAACTTTCTCTTGGAAGAATACCAGTAATCGCGCTGCATCTGGCCTCCCTCGACAGCCACCGGCGAAACAGAGAGGGAAGAGCCGGCGCTTTCATACATACCATGAAAGCCGTTGCTCGCGGCATACAGGACCTGGTTTAAGGAATGACTGAGTTCAGCTCCTTCAGAATTGGTCAGACGTGAATCGGTGGAAAGGGCTGAATCCTCCGCGCGTTTGGCCATCTCGATTTTATCTTCAATGGTCAAATATCCCACGTCTCTATCCGTTATATCCAACTGGGGGAATTTCGTAGCGCAAAGATGGGCCGCAGGAAGGCCACAGCACGGATCTTCTGGAGCCACTTTGGCAAGTGTCACAGCATCTGCAAGAAGCCGATCAAGAGAAGCAGGCGTCACATCCGACGTGGAGACGATTGCGGACCGTTCTCCAAAGAAGAGACGCAATCCAAGTCTTTTCCCCCTGGCACTGCTGATCTTCTCGACCTCTCTCATGCGAACCTGTGCTGAAAACGAATCTCCCTCGACAAATAAGATATCCCCCCCCGACGCGCCGACCCTGATTGCCTTCTGTAACAACCCTTCCGCCTGGTTTAGATCAAATGACATGACCGCGTTCCTCACTAAAGACCGCTAGGCCGTTCCGCCGACGGTTAGGGCCGAGATTTTCAGCGTGGGAAGCCCCACGCCAACCGGAACACTCTGTCCATCCTTGCCGCAAACGCCCACCCCTGCATCAAGGGCCAAATCGTTTCCAACCATCGTCACACGGGTTAGTACGTCGGGACCGTTGCCAATCAGCGTCGCCCCCTTCACCGGCGTTGTCACCCGGCCGTCCTCAATCAGATACGCCTCGCTCGCCGAAAAAACAAACTTTCCGGAGGTAATATCGACCTGGCCGCCTCCAAAGGAGACGGCGTAGAGCCCCCTTCTCACAGAGCGAATAATTTCATCCGGCAGAGACTCTCCCGCCAGCATCAGCGTATTGGTCATCCTCGGCATCGGGCTATGGGCGTAACTCTCACGTCGGCCGTTTCCAGTCAGCGGCATTTTCATCAACGTCGCATTAAGCCGGTCCTGGAGATAGCCGACCAAAATCCCTTTTTCGATTAAAACCGTCCTGCTGGTCGGCGTTCCCTCATCATCACAATTGAGCGAACCGCGCCGAAACGGAATGGTTCCGTCATCAATGACCGTGCAAAGTTCCGACGCCACTTTCTGTCCCAACCTTCCGGAAAAAGCCGATGTCCCTTTGCGATTAAAATCGGCCTCCAGGCCGTGCCCCACCGCCTCGTGCAGCAGGATACCAGGCCACCCCGGTCCTAAAACGACCTCCATCGTCCCCGCCGGGGCATCGATCGCGGAAAGGTTCACCACCGCCTGCCGCGCCGCCTCTTTCGCGTAGGTCTCAAATCGCCCCTCCTCAAGAAAATAGCTAAATTCCCGCC
>SBBT01000191.1 GCA_005239595.1 Candidatus Troglogloeales bacterium
CCTGCCTATAGTCCGAACCTCACGCTCAACTATGAGGACTTCAGTTTCGCATGGCCGCCGAGGGTTGAAGTAGTCGGCCATCCGCGAGAAAAAACAGGACAGCAAGACACCCAGCAAACTTTACTCAATCGAGTCGACCAGGCCTTGATCAGGAATCATATTCCGGTAAAAGGGAACCCTTACTACAGTCCTCATCTTACGCTCGATCGCGAAGATTTCAGTCTCCATTGATCTTTAAGTAGGTCAGTAGTGGGAATTGATCCCCCGTATTCCAGCGGCTATTGCAACACTCGTAGCGTGAGAAGGCCACGCTGTAAGCGACGTTCTTCGTGTACTCCTAACACGAGGGAAATGACATGGCTTACAAGCGCGTGACCGCGGAAGAACGCAGGCTCACTTACCGCTGGCTTCAACAAGGTCTGAAGCAGAGCGAGATTGCCCGCCGGCTGGATCGCAATCCAGGGAACATCAGCCGGAAGATCAGGCGGAACACGGGACGACGCGGCTACCGTCCCAAACAGGCTCACGAAAAGGCGCAGGCCCAGGCCAGGTTTAAAGGTGATGGATGCGGGTAAAGATCAGCGTCATCATTGTCAACTACAACGGGATGCGCCACTTGCCACGCTGTTTGGATGCCCTGGCCAAACAGACATTTTCGGACTACGAGGTAATCGTGGTGGATAATGCATCCCAGGACGACTCCGTTGCATTGATCCGCCGCGTATGCCCGTCCGCACACCTGATTGAAAGTCCCAAAAACACCGGCTTTGGAGACGCAAACAATCGGGGTCTACGGGTCGCAAAAGGGGAGTACATTGCACTGCTCAATAACGATGCCTTCCCCGAACCCGACTGGCTACGCTACTTGTTGGACGGGATGAATCACGATCCGAAGATCGGCATTTGTGCCTCCAAGCTGGTTCTGGACGGTACGGGCCTGATTGACAGTGCGGGAGATGGTTGTCTCACCTCTGCAAAGGGCTATAAGCGGGGAGAAGGGAAATCGTCAACGGAATATGATCACGCCGGGTTCGTCTTTGGCGCCTGTGCGGGTGCCACGCTCTATCGCCGCACGATGATTGATGAGATCGGTTTTTTTGATGAAGACTTCTTCTTGATTCACGAAGACACCGACCTCAACTTCCGTGCCCAGTTGTTTGGATGGAAATGTTGGTATACGCCCAAAGCGGTTGTACACCATGTGATGAGTGCCTCGATCGGGCAGGAGAGCGATTTGTCCATTTACTATACCAACCGCAACTGTGATTTTGTGTGGATCAAAAATCTGCCGATGCCGCTTCTGCTTCGCTATTTTCATCACAAACTCCTGGCAGAATGTGGGAATTTTCTCTTCTTTGGGATACGAAAAAAACGCATCGGGCTTTTTTTCAGGGCAAAGATGGACGTGCTGCCCCTGATGGCAAAAATGATTGCAAAGCGCCGCAGGATTCAAGCAGCCAGAAAAATTCCCATTCAAGCGCTGGCGAAGATACTGACGCCGATCTGGTCCGAAGCATATATGCAAAGCCGATGGCGACGGTTACGCAGGCCATGATGATGTGCCTGGGGCTTTTTTGAGGGTGGGGTTTGTTTGCGTTGTCTGTTTCATGGCTGGTCGGTTCTCTGGCCATTTTTTTTGTCGGATATCGGAGATTTGCCCCGCTGATATCACAACTGATAACGCATCCGAGTGATGAGCCTTTTCCTTGGAGGAAAGAGTGTCTGCCGTTGCTTGGGGGTTTTCAGCGTGGCGAACACGTGGATCAATGTGGGGACACCCCATATCAATATGCTGGTGTCCAGAAGGGAATGGTACGATCTCGACCAGCTTTTCTTGAAGAACCTTTTTCGATCTGCACTGATGTTCTTGTTTGGAATGGGTATCATCCTCTATGTCACGCACAGTGCGGGAGGCAGGATACCTTTGCGAGACAGATTTGTTGATATTTATTCCATGTACTTTTTGGGAGTTGGCTGGTTCTGCCAAATCATTGTGAATGGAATTGCAATTTATTTAAGGGCCCATAAAGAAGAGCCGCTCGCCATTCCTTCGCTGTTATCGTCCATCTACGTCCTCATCACAACCTTCCTGTGCGCAAAATATTTAGAGCCTCAATATTTTTTCCTGGGGTACCTGTCCCATTACATTTGGGGTATGCCCTGGTTGTTGTTTCTTTTTCGAAAGAAGAGAGAGGATCATCTACGATGTATGCCCATGCAGATTACCTGCTGACCATAGCCATTCCAACGTTCAATAGGGCCGAGTACCTGAATCGCTGCCTTTCTCATATCTGGAAGCAGATGCGTCGGGAGGAGACCCGTGTCGAAATATTGGTTTCTGATAACTGTTCAACGGATAAGACTACCGATATCATCCACCGATATGTCTCAGGGGGTTATCCCATCCACTATACGCGGAACAACGAAAACATCGGGTCTGATAATAATTGCATGCAATGTTTTGAAATGGCAAAAGGGAAGTATGTATTAATCCTTGGAGACGATGATTTACTCCTCAACAACGCGGTGGAAAAGATTTTAAGGATATTAGAACAGGATGATTATGGGATCGTTCATCTTAATTCGTACGGTTTTGTCCATGATGTTACTTCTGAAAAACCACCCGGAAATCTTACAGGATATGTTGTCTATGATAATATAAACCGGTTTGCAAAGATGGCCCGTTATTTACTGACTTTTATTTCTGTGAACATTGTCAACAAAACCCTCGTTGGCTTGCCTGAAATGAAACGATTCAGCGGCACCAATTTAGTCCATTTAGGATGGATCTTTCCGGCACTGTTGAATTCCAAGAAAAATGTTTATGTGAAGGACTATTTGGTTGCCGCAAAGTTATACAATTCCGGAGAGTATCGCCTCTGCGAGGTTTTCGGAGTCAATTTCAGCAAGATATCGGACCTGTATGTCAGGGAAGGTGCCAATCCGCAGCCCTTTGAGATCATCCAGAAGGAGTTTGCCTCAACGTTCTTTCCTGCCAATATTATTCGGGCGAGAAAAAACTTGCTGGGCACGTTGAAGGAAGATTACTACGGAACCTTATACCCGCTCTATTACCGATATCCCGCTTTTTGGTGCCTGATGGTGCCGGCGATGGTGTTGCCGATTTCGTTGGCATATCCCCTGTTTTTAACCTTCTCCAAGATCAGGAGATTCATGAGTCGATTTGCCCGTTGAGAAGGTTCGTCCATGGGGACCAATCCTATGGCACTCCCAACGGGGAGTTGGATCAACACGCTGGAAACAAGAGACGGTTCAGGTGAACCGTTGTACAAGTAAACTCTGACTGAGAGTGGCTTCTTCTCGTTGAGACGTTCCATGCACAAGATCAGCGTTATTATCCCCACTCTGAATGCCGGGGCCTCCCTGGGCGGACTTCTGACTGCCCTTCAGGCACAATCGGTTGTATCTGAAGTTGTCATTATTGATTCTGCGTCGTCGGATGACACCCTCCGGATTGCGCAGGCGTATGGCGCAAGAATTGTTCGGATTGAACGGTCGGACTTTAATCATGGAGGGACCCGAACAAAGGGGGGAGAAGTAGCGGACGGAGCGATCTTGGTCTATCTGACACAAGATGCCCTGCCAATGGGTGCTCAGGCCGTTGAAACATTGGTTGCGCCATTTACGGGGGACGATCAAATTGGGGCGACATACGGAAGACAACTGGCCGGTCCGGGGGCCTCACCTTTTGCGGCGCATCTTCGCGCGTTTAACTATCCGTCGCAGGCTCGTGTCAAATCGCTGGAAGATCGCACGTGCCTGGGACTGAAGGCCGCCTTTCTATCCAATTCGTTCGCTGCCTATCGCAGAAGCGCACTTGAAACCGTAGGGTGGTTCAAGGAAGGACTGATGATGGGGGAGGACGTTCATGTCGGTGCCAGGCTGCTTCTTGCCGGATACCGGATTGCGTATGTGGCGCAGGCCCGGGTGTGTCACGCGCACGACTATACTTTTGTTCAGGAATTCAGACGATACATGCAGATTGGCGCCTTCCATCAGGCAGAAGCTTGGATGCTTCGGATGTTCGGAATCGCCGAGGGAGAGGGGCTTCGATATGTGCAATCCGAGTTACAATATCTGTCGCGGCAACGGCAGTATCATCTCATTCCCCTGTCTCTCGTTAGAAACGCGCTAAAATATATTGGCTATAGATGGGGGCGATGGCGTGTATAATGGGCCCTAGCTTTTAGACAGGATAATACGATACGATTCACCTTTCTCAGGTAGAGAAGAGGAAGGAGTTGTGGCAAAGAATAGCAGGCAGCGGAGGTCAACGTAGCAATGAAGGTGAGGGTGACCATCAACGGAATCGACAGTTATTTCCGGTTCTACAACAATGAGCGGTTTCACCAAACGCTGACTGACAAAAGTTTTGTCTTAACATGGGGAGCCACTTCACTTCCCGATCTCTATTTGAAATACTGGCTTTCGCATAATACAGTTATATTTTAGTCAAAAAAGAGTTGTCTGTTTAAGGAATCCGCGACTGACCTTGGGTCGTGCCTGAATCTTGGCCACACCACGATGTGCGCAAGCCGCCAGGAGCTCTTGTCAATAGGTATGTAAAAAGTTTTAAAAAAGTTTTTTCAGGCGGCCTTCCTTTCAAGTTGAACGGTTGTTATTTCCTCTCCGTCTCGATACTGTCTCCCTTTGTATACCCCTTCTAACTTCTCA
>SBBT01000187.1 GCA_005239595.1 Candidatus Troglogloeales bacterium
CGACTTTAACGTTTCTTTCAATTTTTGATGCTGCTCTGCCCGCTTGACCTGCCGATCCAGCGTATGGACCTGCCGTTTTATCTCTCCGATGATATCGCGAACGCGCGTTAAGTTTTGCTCGGTTGCCTCCAATTTGCGCAGCGCCTCCACCTTGCGTATACGATACTTCGTGATACCCGCCACCTCTTCCACCATCTCGCGACGCTGAAGGGGGGATGCATTGATCAGATCCTCCACTTTTCCCTGTTCAATAATGGTATGGACCCTATATCCTGCTCCGGTATCAATTAAAAGATCGCGGATGTCTTTTAGGCGGCAGGGCACCTTATTGATCAGATATTCGCTCTCTCCAGAACGAAAAAGACGACGGCTGACCGTCACCTCGGAACAGGGGGTATACGGTGGAGGAAGCTGGTCGGCCACGTCACCGAATGTAAGCGAGACCTCCGCCATACCTAACGCCTTTCGCATTTCCGTGCCGCTAAAGAGCACATCTTCCATCCGCTCTCCCCGCAATGTCTTCGCGCTCTGCTCTCCTAACACCCAGAGAATTGCATCAGACAAATTGCTCTTTCCGCAGCCGTTCGGACCGACAATTGCGGTAATGCCAGGCTTAAACGCAATAGAGATTTTATCGCAAAAGGATTTAAAACCAAAAATATCTAATCTCTTTAGATACACGGTCCCCTCCACATGTCAAAATAAGAAATCAAACTTCGATTTTCATACCATAATGGCAGTGAAAAGTAAAGAAAATAAACTAGATAGGGTATATAGTTGAATCTAGGACCCAAGATATAGGGCAAAACCGATCTAATGCTTATTTTACCTCTTAGTCAACGGTACCAGGCCAAAATCGATCTGAATGCCCTCGAGGTCAACACGTTCCACACGAACCGAGACCGGGTCACCGAGCCTGAAAATACCTCTTCGGCGTCTCCCCATTAAGGCATGTTGTTTCTCATTGTAGACATAGTAATCATCTGTGAGAGTGCTGACATGAACAAGGCCTTCTATAAAATAGGCCTCAATCTCTACAAAAAACCCGTAGGCTTCAACGCCTGTGATAAATCCATGGAAGGTCTCCCCTACTTTGTCTTCCATGAACTTAACCTTCTTCCTCTTAATAACCTCTCTCTCCGCCTCCATGGCCACCCTTTCCCGCTCCGACGCATGTCGGGCGATTTCAGGCAACCGCCTTGTCCATGCCTCTCTTTCCATTGCCGTCATCCGAGGAGCCTCTTTTATTAAACGGTGAACAATCAAGTCGGGGTATCGCCGAATGGGCGAGGTAAAATGGGTATACGCATGGGAGGCAAGGCCAAAATGACCACGGTTTTCCGCGGAATACCGCGCCTGTTTCATCGAACGAAGAAGGGTCTGGTGCACCAGCCTCTCTTCAGGCCGTCCTTTCACCTGCTCGAGAACGGAAGAAAAAGCCATTGCGCGGTCGGACCCTTGAAGAGACAATCCAAACGTCTGGATCAGCTCCTTAAATTCCAATATCCGGGTCGCCTCCGGCGCATCATGAATTCGATAAAGGAAAGGAATGCCAAGGGCCGTCATATGTTGCGCGACGGTTTCATTGGCAGCAAGCATAAACTCCTCGATGATCTGGTGTGCAATGTTTCTCTCTTCCCTGATGATATCCATCGTCTCACCGGTCAGGCTCACGATGATCTCCGACTCGGGAAGATCAAAATCAAGACTGCCGCGGGCAAGCCGATTGCCTCTTAGAATCATGGCCAGCGATTCCATCCAACCCAATTGCGGGAGGAGAAAAGAATACCGTTTCAGAGTATCCGGATTTTTATCGACGCAGATTTCACGCACAGCGGTGTACGTCATCCTCGCATCGCTTCGAATCACGCTCTCATAGATTTTGTAACCCAACCGGCCGCCGTTAGAATCAAAATTCATCTCCACGGTCATCGCAAGACGATCTTCATCTGGATTTAAGCTACAAATCCCATTTGACAGCCTTTCAGGGAACATCGGGAGGACGGCATCAGGAAAATAGACGGACGTGCCACGCAGGGCCGCTTCCTGATCGAGGTAAGAGCCCATCGGAACATAATGGCTGACGTCGGCAATATGCACGAACAGGCAAATCCCACCTTCTGTTTTTTCGATGGAGATCGCATCGTCGTAATCGCGGGCGCGCTCTCCATCAACCGTCACCGTTGGAAGCCGCCGTAGGTCTATACGCCTCTGTCTCGTCTCGGCGGAAACCACCGCATCCACGTTTTCACTGTCCGAAATAACCGCAGGAGGAAAATAACGGGGAAGATCAAAGGAGGCGATGACCATCTCGGTGTCAATTTTCGGGTCATCCAATCTTCCAAGGATTTTGACAACCTTTCCTTCTGGACGTCGTCCCTTCCCAGGATAGGACAAAATCTCCGCCAATACGGCATCGCCGGTTTTGGCCGAAAGGCTGTTTGGGGGCGTCACATGAAGGTCATAAATAATCCGTTGATCCGAAGGGATAATCGTCCCAAAATCTTTTCCTTGCTCAAATTTCCCAACAAGATGGGTATGGGCCCTTTCAAGAATCTGGACAATGCCCCCTTCTCGCTTTCCATCCGGTTTAGTCCGCTCGATTCTGGCCGTCACACGGTCTCCCTGCATCGCCCCATTCGCGCCGCCCCTGCCGATAAAAATATCCGCCTCTTCTGTTTCCGGAATGACAAAACCGTATCCACTGCGATGACCTTTATAGCGGCCGACCACCAGCCCCGCCGAAACAGGACGCCGTTCGCCGCGTGTTTTGACGTTCTGCCCTCCCCACGACTTTTTGTGACGCCGCTGCTTAACCGCTTTCTTCTGCCGTATAGTCATAGACGATGGAGGAATGAATCCCTCCCTTTAAAGAAGCCCCTTGATAAAGTATGGTAGAAAGGAGAGAAGCTACCTAATGAACAATCAAAGACTCATGACTCATCTGTGGCGGCTTTGGGATCTGCATCAGTTCCAGGATAGTCGGGGCAATATTTGCATGAATGCCGGACCGCAGGGTCAGTTTCTCCGCTGTGACAAGGATGAAAGGAACAGGGAGGGTGGTATGGGCCGTGTGCGGGGCGCCAGTCTGATAATCGACCATCTGCTCTAAATTGCCATGATCCCCCGTGATCAACGCGATCCCTTTTACCCGCAAAATCGTCTTTATAATTTTCTCAAGGCACCGATCGATCACCTCCACGGCCGAAATGGCTGCCTTTAAATTACCCGAATGTCCCACCATATCCGGATTGGCAAAATTAAGGACAATAAAATCAAACTTCCCTGCTTCAATCTGCCGAGCCGTTGTATCCGCTACTTCATAGGCACTCATTTCGGGCTTCTGATCATACGTCGCCACCTCCTTCGGCGAAGGGATCAGGATTCTCTCCTCTCCTTCAAAAGGAACCTCTCTCCCCCCATTAAAAAAATAGGTGACATGGGCATATTTCTCCGTCTCGGCAATACGCAATTGCCGAAGCCCACGCTGGCTTAGAATCTCGCCCAGAATTTTCTCAAGGCAGACCGGCGGGAAGGCAACCGGGTGACAAAACGTTTCATCATAAGACGTCATCGTGGTAAACGATGCCAGGTTAACGGCACGGCCTCTTGGAAAAGCGGAAAACTCTCTTTCTGTAAGGGCCCGGGTTATCTGGCGGGCCCGGTCCGCCCTAAAGTTGAAGAAAATCACGCAATCGCCATCGTAAATCCTGCCAACGGGATTCTTCCCTTCGCAAATCACAATCGGTTTTACAAATTCATCGGTCACCTGCAGGGCATAACTTTGCTCGATCGCTGAAATAGGCGAGGAGGCCCACGCTCCAACACCTTTTACTATCGCCTGATACGCCTTCTCCGTTCGATCCCATCGTTTATCCCGGTCCATTGCGTAGTAACGCCCGATCAGAGTAGCGATCTTCCAATCTCCATCAGCAGGCTGTCTCTCCCGTATCATCTTCTCTAAAGAAGTGATAAACGATATCGCAGATTGAGGTGGCGTGTCTCGACCATCCAGAAATGGGTGAACACGGAGTCGACGGATTTCCTTCTTCCTGGCCAGATCAAGAAGGGCAACAAGGTGCTCCATATGGCTATGAACTCCGCCATCGGACACCAATCCTAACAGATGGACGGTCACATCCTTTTTTTGAGCCGGGAGGAGTCCCTGATGAAGGACAGCGTTTGTAGAAAATGAACCATCCAGAATCGCCTTGTTGATTCTGGTCAAATCCTGATAAACGATGCGACCGGCGCCCATGTTAAGATGTCCCACCTCCGAGTTTCCCATTTGATCGTCAGGAAGACCGACCGCCTCCCCTGAACACAAGAGGCGGGTATTCGGATAGGTCGCAAGAAGGTAGCGATAGAACAAGGGATTTGCCAATGAGATGGCATTTGCTTCTTTTTTAGGATTAATTCCCCAGCCGTCCAAGACAATTAAAACGACCGGCTTGGGAACAGGCGTTCCCATCAAATGATTTCTCTGGGATAGGGGATAGAATAAGGTGTCTCAGTCAGCGCCTTTTTGGGCGCCTTATCCACCAGGATCGGCTTGGCCTGATAGCTGTTCCACTGGCCGCACCGACCACATCGACCGGACCACGCAATCGTATGATAGTCACAAGCGGAACAATAGTAAGAAACCAAAACATGCTTCTTTAACTTCAAGCTTTTCTTTAACGCATCAACAGCCAGACTCAACTCCCCTTTTCTTAGATAAAGATTGCCCAGGATCTTATGCAGATCAGGGAAGTACTCAATCTGCGGTTCAATTTCAGATAAGAGGTCATATGCGTCATCCACCATTTCAAGGCGATAATATAGTTTTCCCAGATAAAACTTGAGAACGATATCATTTGGATCTTTCTCTAACGCCTTCCGGTAAACATGGAGTACCTTCTCCGGTTCACCCATCTCAAGATATAAATCTTCCAGGCGATGAAGCAGGATAATATGCCTGGTCATCTCATACGCCTTTTCCAAAAGACGGGCTCCGAGATATGGCCTCCCCCCTTTAACATGGATATCAGACAGACCGATATAGGCCGGCAGGAATCCTTTATCAAGCTTGATCGCCCCTTTGAAATAACGCCTGGCCCCTTCTAACTGATTAGCATGAAGACAGCACATCCCCGCTTCGTATTTAATCCCAAGAAGTGCAACTGCTTCTTTCTCCGCAACCTCTTTCGGCTGTGGAAGCCGTATGACCTTCTCCTGGACAGGGTGGGCTTCCTCCCAACGCTGAAGGCGGATATAAATATCTCTTAAGCGCATCAAGGCGGTTAAATTGGTCCCGTCAAGATGCAGAATCTCTTTAAGATATTGTGTCGCCTCTTCAAACCGTTGTGTTTCTTCTAAATCATAAGAGAGCGCAAGGAGGACTTCAATGTTTTGTTCGTCTAAGCTGCGCGCTTTTCGATGAAGTTTAATTGCCTCGTTATGATTCCCCTGGATGCGGTAAATCTTTCCAAGACGCAGAAAGGAATTAATATGATTCGCATTGAGGCTTAATATCTTCTGAAAGAGGGTGGTGGCATCCCGATACCGTTTTGCAAGAAAGGCATTGACCGCTTCCGTGTAATACGTTTCAATCTGCGCCTCCTTCCGTTTTTGGCGGGCATATTTCCAATTCAGGATGAAATACTTGATCTCATGCACCCCGGCAAAGAGAATCACCAATCCTCCTCCGAAGGCTGTAGAAAAAAGGATCAGCGACGTGACCGACATCTGAAACGACATGTCTCTGGTCACGAAGAAAACCACTTTTTCAGGATTCAACTGCGCCAAATAGCCGGCGAGACCGATGAAGATCAAAAAAAGGAGAATTAAGAAAGCTGCCATTCTATCGGTTCAACTCTTTTACACTTCCCCTGTCAAGTGCCTTTACGCACAATTACGTAGTAGGAACCTTAGGGGCGTCTCCCCAAAGCCGATCCAAACTATAAAGCTCTCGGGTTTCAGATCTAAAAATATGAAGGATCACATCATTATAATCCATTAGAACCCAAATTCCGGATTCAGTCCCTTCAATGCCAACAGGGTGGACACCAAACTTCGAGAGTGATTCTTTAACGACATCTACAATAGCTTGTATCTGGGGGCGCGAGTCGGCAGAGCAGATAACAAAAAAATCGGTTAATGAA
Source organism: Candidatus Troglogloeales bacterium (assembly GCA_005239595.1). Taxonomy (GTDB): domain Bacteria; phylum Nitrospirota; class Nitrospiria; order SBBL01; family SBBT01; genus SBBT01. The sequence continues at coordinate 6,144 of SBBT01000187.1, forward strand.
GTCAATCCCTCAAGACTTAAAATGACAACATCTTCTGCGTGTTTCTCAAGAACGAGATCCACTATATGAAGTGCTTTATCCTTAGCCTTCCACGATGCAACGGCTGTCTGGTCTCTTAAAATTGACATCCTCTCTAGTAAAGCCCCTCTTTAATTATATAGGACTTAACTTTATCCGGCAAGAGATTTTTAGTCTCTTTTTGAGCCGCTATCTTCTGCCTAATTTCGCTCGCCGAGATGTGACATGGAGGAGTCTGGATAAAGTGAAGTTGGGTTCCTGATTCGGTCGAATAGATGTAGACGCTCTCTGTTCCGTTATCCAGCTGTCTTAAGGAAACCAGGTCAAACCCTTGTAACGAGGGAAGAGGGGAAAAGCCGGAGAAAGGAAAACCCTGTCTGGACACAATCACGAAATCGCATAGTCTTAAAAGGCGATCTGGTTCTCTCCATGTGGAGATCTCTGAAAAGGCATCCATTCCAATAATAAAAAAAAACCGATCATGGGGACAGCGCGATTTCAGCTCTTCAATCGTGTCGATGGAATATGACAGCCCGGGTCTTCTCGTCTCAATATCAGAAACCTCGAATACGGGATAATTGATCAAGGCGAGGCGCGTCATTTCCAAGCGCTGGGAAGCGCTGGGAAGCGCTTGATTATTCTTATGCGGCGGGCTGCCTGAGGGGATGAATAATACTTTCTCAAGCAGGAACTTTTTTAGAACGGCCTCGGCGATTTGAAGGTGGCCCTCATGGATCGGATTAAAGGTGCCACACAACAGTCCTACACGCATGCTAACGCCTTTAATCCCTGACCTGTCCATCTCCGAAAACGATGAACTTGGCGCAGGTGAGGGCCTCAAGACCCATCGGCCCCCGAGCATGGATACGGCTGGTCGAAATCCCCATCTCTGCGCCAAGGCCAAATTGGCAGCCGTCATTTAAACGAGTGGAGGCGTTCACAAAGACAGCGGAGGCATCGACCTCATTGACGAAACGCATCGCGTGGGCATGGTCCCGCGTGATAATCGCCTCGGAATGGCACGACCCATAGGTGGAAATATGAGAAAGGGCTTCATCAAAATGACTAACGATTTTTACGGAGAGAATCAGGTCCAGGTATTCGGTCGTCCAATCCCCTTCCCTGGCAATCGAGATACCAGGGAGGAGTTCTCTCGTCCTCGGACATCCGCGAACCTCCACACCCGCTTCTTGGAAACGACTTACCATCTTCGGGAGAAATGCCGGAGCGATTCCCTGATGAACCAAGAGGGTTTCCATCGCATTACAGGTGGCAGGTCGTTGGACCTTGGCATTCAAGCAAACCTCTTCAGCTGTTTTAAGATCAGCCGATTCGTCCACAAACGTATGACAGATCCCCTTGTCATGCTTCATGACTGGAATCTTCGATTGTTCGACCACCGTCCGAATTAGTCCCTCCCCGCCACGGGGGATAATGAGGTCAATCGCCTCGTCTAATTGAAGGAGTTCAAAGATGGCCTGGCGGTCTGTCGTTTCAATCAAGGTGATCACATGCGGGGGAAGTCCGGCCTTGACGCCGGCCTCTTGAAGAAGGCGTGCGATCGCCTGATTCGAACAGATCGCTTCCGAGCCCCCCCTTAAAATGACGCCATTTCCAGACTTGACGCAAAGCGCGGCGACATCCGCGGTCACATTCGGACGGGACTCGTAAATGATTCCAATCACGCCGATTGGAACGCGCATCTGGCCGACCCACATACCATTTGGCCGGCGCACCATCTTGATCATCTCCCCGACCGGATCGGGAAGGACCGCCACATCGCGAATGCCCATGGCCATTTCGCTGATCCGTTTCCTATTTAAGGTCAGGCGCTCTATCAGGGGGCTGGCAAGCCCCTTCGCTTTCCCTGCCTCAAGATCTTTTTCATTCTCCGCGAGGATAAAAGAGGCTTGAGATTCAAGGAGGTCAGCCATCGCATTTAAGGCACGTGTTTTAACCTCTGGAAGGCATCTTGCTAATTCCTTGGAAGCCGCTTTTGTCCTACCTGCCTGTTGTCGCAGATGATCTTTCAGTTCCATCGAAGATAACCATGTTATCACGGTGAATTACTTCATCAGCCGATTTGTACCCTAATACCGATTCGATTTTAGAGGAATGCATTCCCTTAATTCGCGTCAATTCGGACGCGCTGTAATGCGTTAATCCCCGTGCAATCTCAATCCCTTTTTCATTGCAGCAGAGAATCGCATCGCCGATTTCAAACTCTCCTTCGACCATCCGTATACCGGACGACAGGAGCGATCTCCCTTTTTTAAGAAGCGCGTCGGCCGCCCCCTGATCTAAAACAACCTTTCCCCGCACCTTTAAGGAATGCGCAATCCACTGCTTTTTAGACGATAAGCGATTCCGTTTAGGCAAAAAAAGTGTCCCAACCGCTTCCCCGCCAAAGGCCCGTCCTATGATGCCTGGAGAGGTCCCATTTAGAATCACGACAGACACCCCCGTTGTTGTGACAACCTTGGCCGCTTTTACTTTCGAGGCCATCCCTCCTGTGCCTCCCTTAGATCCTGTCCCCCCAGCCATCTTTTCGATTCCACCCGTTATCTCTTCAACCAGCGTGATCAATTGCGCTTCTTTGAATTTCCTGGGATCGCTGGAATAAAGGCCATCCACATCGGAGAGCAAAATCAAGAGGGAGGCGTCCACCAGGTGCGCCACCTGCGCCGCGAGTGTGTCGTTGTCGCCGACCTTGATCTCATCAACAGCCACCGTGTCGTTTTCATTAATGATCGGCAACACATCATAATCCAACAACGTCATCAACGTATTACGGGCGTTGATGAAACGCCGCCTGTTCACGATGTCATCATGCGTAAGAAGAACTTGCGCCACCTTGACCTGAAATCGCCCAAAGAATCGTTCATAGGCCCACATCAGATGGCTTTGTCCGACCGCAGCAGCAGCCTGTTTTAGAGGAAGACTCCTTGGATTCTGCGACAGGCCCAGCTTTTCCACACCACAAAGGATAGCCCCCGACGAGACAACGAAAACCTCGTGTCCGCTTTTTCGCAAGGCCGCCACCTCCGCAGCGATCTGCTCCAATCTTTCTTCATGCAGACCCTTATCATAGGAGGCAACCACATTGCTTCCTATCTTGATGACGATCCGCTTGTTTTTTTTAAGTCCAGACCAAAGAGAAGACATTGCTGTATCAAAGAATAACGATGTAGCGGTTTAAGTGTTCACCTCGCCTACTTTTAATAATTGTCTTGCGGATTCCACCCGATGGCCTAAGTCCACCACGAGGTGTTTGATTCCACTATTTGTCACAGCCGAAATCTGGAAGAAAGGGATTCCCCTCTGCTGGCAGTAGTCTTGAAGAGGCGCGACATGCGACCCCACCACGTCCATCTTAGTCGCTGCTACCAGGTACGGCTTATCAAGCAATCCATGGCCATACGATACCAGTTCCGACCGAACCGTCTCAAGATC
>SBBT01000059.1 GCA_005239595.1 Candidatus Troglogloeales bacterium
ATCTTCACAGAGGCCGACTCTCCATGGATTCCGTATTTCAGAAACGAAGAGATTCAACAGGCGGTCGCAGCAGGTGTTGCGAAAGAATCGTTTCCTGATCTTTCTGGCAGCCGCATCCGCTCGATTCCCTACGCGGATGTCGTCCGATGTCCGGCGCTCAATCCCGATACGCATGAATGCACGATCTACGAAGCGCGGCCGTTGGATTGCCGGCTCTATCCATTTCTGCTGATGTGGAATGACGAGAAAGACATTATTTATCTGACTATCCATGAGGCGTGTCCTTTTACGTTTTCTCAAACAGGCGGCTTGGCGGAAGCGCTTTCTTCTAGGGCAAACATTTTAGCAGCAGAGATGCAAACGCCAGAGATGATTCAATCCATCGTGTCTCATCCCGGATTGGTGATGAACAGACTTCCCGATACGCGGCTAGAGATTGCCCTTTATCATCTAACCGAGGCCGTCCTGCAAAAAAAAACAGATCTCATATTATTTCTTCCCCAAGATGTTGAAGTGTTCCGGGAGTATCAATCTAGCCGATCCACGCTTTCTGACCTTTCGCATAGCTCCTTTTTGCCGCATTTGATCTGGGCTGATCTTTTGGATTATCGGTGGACTCGACTTGCAGGAATGTTCTGCCTTTTTGCGACAGCGCACGGCATGACCCATCTTGCGCTACCTCCTTTTGGGGGTACGACCCCTGCGAGGGGAGGCGTCCTCTTGGATGCGACGGCGCTTGCATTTCTCCGGCTCTCTCGTTTGAATCCGCCGCATATTCCGAGCCGCATGGATAATGTAGATGAGGAGACCGCATTATTGCTTCAGCGCGAAGGTTACGTCATTGAATTGGCCTCTCCCGAATATCTCTATCAACGTAAAGCGATTGTTGAACTTTCTGGAAACAAATTTCGCGCAGAGCGGGCGTTGGTCAATCAAGCCAATCGTTTGCAGCCAAAGATGCGTCCCTTTACATCGGTAGACACCGCGGCGTGCATGGCCCTGTATGACCGATGGGCCGCAAAAAAAGATCGGGGTGATTTTGATGCGATGATGTGTGAGGATGCGAAATTTGCGCATCAGGCGGTGATGAGCCGATGGATGGAGCACGGGGTCATTGGACGGGTGGTTGAGGTGGATGGCGTGATTATGGGCTATACGTTTGGATTTCCGCTGTCATTGGACACTTTTTGCGTTCTTCTGGAGATGACTGATTGTTCGGTGAAAGGTCTTTCCGCGTGGCTCTTTCAAGCATTTTGCCGACAGATGTGCGATTACACGTTTATCAATACGATGGACGATTCGGGTTTGGATAACCTCGCTTTTTCGAAGCGGCAGTGGCATCCTGTTCGAATGATTCCATCTTTCAGGGTGACTCGTTCATGAAATATCTATGCTATTTGAGTACTCTTATTTCCCCTTACGGCGTACACAACGTATTTCCACAATGTGTCACCTTGAGGTTGCCGTTTAAAGGGTCAGAATAACTGAGCACCGGGAAGCCATCCCCGGAGATCGCAATCGAGGTGTGATCCCCGACATTTCCGCCTCTGTCCACGGTGGTGATGGGGGCTTTGAATGACATTGTTTTTTGGAAGTGTTGAGGACACGTAATCTGGAAGGTTTCATAACACGTGAATTGTCCGCTTTTGCCCATAGGGGGATCAAGGGGTCATTTCCCTTTGGTCCGTTTGGCCGCGAAGCGGATTTACGCAGCCTTCTCCCAGTTACAAATAGCCCCTCCTTTCTCATCGTATTCCACCAATTTTCGAGGCCCATGAAAAAGGGCCACTCGCCCATCCCCATAAAGCGACACCCGAACCGTCGCTCCAATGTAATGACAACGATACGGATTACTCGGAATCTGTAAAACGCGTCCCTCAAAATGGACACAATTATCCCGCCCGACTTTCCGCTCGTGTTGCTCACAAAGAATCTCATCCAAATCCACCTCTCCCAGATCAACAAACGCAGACCCTTCCTCCGACGCCTGCACACAAAACTCCTCGTTAAAACGCGGCATGTAGATGTCTCGCAGGTAGCCATTGGCCGCTTCCATCGTCGTGATCCCCATCAGAGCCAATTCCTGCGGAAGACGGCCTTGATGCGTCCCAAATGCCCGTTCACTCCGTCCACGTGCCTCTGGAGAATACGCCGCGATCATTTCAATGCCTAACTTTTGCATCCCACGCCGAAATTGCGTGTATTGCCCCTTGTCTACAGGCCCTCCCTCATTCGGCGTCCACCAGTAATGGCTTCCCCGATCCGTAATACAAGGGGTGCGAATCTGCGGATAAACGCTTATCCAAAAGCCCATCCAAGCCCTCGGCTTCATACCCCATCAAATAACGTCGAAATGTCCGATCGCTCACCCCGAGAATCCTCCCGGCTTCTTCTTGGGTTAAACGATTTTGTTTCCAACCTTCATACGCTTCTTCAAATCTCATTCTCCGAATCTCCTGTCTCAGTTCTGTTGGTTTCATCCGTACCCTCCTTTCTCAAAAAAGGTACTTCAAAACCTTCCAGATTATGTGTTCTGAAACCGGACAACTCTATTTGTCA
>SBBT01000054.1 GCA_005239595.1 Candidatus Troglogloeales bacterium
CTGCTTCTTAAAAAAGGATAACATCTCTCCTTCTTTCTTGGCAATCACTTTAAGGTAGTAAAAACGTCTCAGGAAGTTCGGATAATCCCGCGAGCCAAACAGCGTTTTGACCACCGTATTTTTTCTTTCCTGGTAAATGATACGGAGGCGTTTGGAAATGAGCCCCTTTTTCTCTCGAATTTCCCCATTTAACCGTATAATGGTACCCGAAAGCTCTTCCATTTCTCTCTCTTTCTCCCTTATTTTTAGTTCGATGAGGTAGGCATCTTCTTGACGTATACGCACCTTGTGATCCATCTCTTCCAACAGAGAAAGAATGGAAGCTTCCTTTTTCCTTATTGCAACATCTTTTTTTCTTTTGCCCTTCGCTTCCGTTTTTAATTTTTCCAGTTCCTTCTTCGCCTTCTGGACCTGCTCGCCGAGCGAAAGCGGAGTCGGTTTCTCTACGGCAAAAACAGAAACAGGGTTCATCACATCCAATAACAGGAGAAGGGAGAGGAGCGTCTTACCTTTTTCCCACATAACCACGTATCTTCAAAAGGCGGGTCGATGAAATAACGCTCCCGATTCCTCCTAAAACTCCTGCAGCGACAATCATACCCAACGAAAGCGGTATTGGGAGAAAATGCAACTCCAAGATGCCGCCAACCATCCCACCCACTGATTGAACCGATGTCTTAGAAAGGTGAAATAGGGCAGAAAGCATCAGGACAGAACCGCAACCACTCAAAATACCGATTAACGCGCCCTCCAGGAAAAAAGGGGTTTTGATAAAACTATCCGTCGCGCCAAGGAGTTTCATAATATCGATCTCCTCCTTGCGATTGTACATGTGTAGTCTTACGGTATTCGCGATAATCGCAATCACCGTAACAGACAAAAGGCCTCCGATTCCCACCCCAATCATTTTTAAGAGCTTCAAAAGCGCATGCAAACTTTGAATCCATTCCGAACCATATTGCACCTCCTCCACCCCCGGCAATGCACGGAAACGATCAACCATTTCTGCAAGTTTTCGGGGTTCCTGATACGTCCCCGTCACCTTGACTTCAAACGAGGCTGGAAGTGGATTGCCCTCCAGATTCTTTATCAGGGCCATATCCTGAAACTCCATCTTAAACAAGTTTAAGGCATCTTCCTTGGAGATATACCGAAAGGACAAAACCCCTTTTTCCTCCGACAGCTCCGCCTTAATGGAGCGAACAGCCTCCTCTTGGGCGGAATCACTTAAATAGATACTCAACTGCACATCTTCCTGCATGGACACAAGAATTCTCTGAACATTATGATAGAAAAGGAGAAAAAAGCCGAATAACATGAGCGTAAGACTCAAAGAGAAAAGCGAAAAAAAGACCATAACCCTATTGATCTGGATATTCTCCAAAGCTGTTTTAAAATAATAGATCAACCGTCTCACGCAGAAAACCCCTGGGGGACAATCCTCCCTTGTTGCAAAAACAGCGTTCGTTTGGATGTCTTAGACAACAGATGCCGGTGATGGGTGGCAACAATCATAGTGGTCCCTGCCGTATGGACACTTTTCAGTAGCGTCACGAGATCAGAAGAGAGCGTCTCATCCAGGTTTCCGGCCGGCTCGTCCGCCAACAAGAGCGTGGGGCGGACAACCAAGGCACGGGCGACGGCGACACGCTGCTGTTCCCCTCCCGAAAGAGAGAGGGGATATCGTCCATGTTGACATTCAAGTCCCACCATTTTTAATACCTCCGGGACGCGGCGCCTTATATCTCCTGACGGGACGCCCATTATTTCCAGAGGAAATGCAATATTTTCATAAACGGTTTTACGTTGTATCAACTTGAGGTCCTGAAAAATAAATCCCATGTTGCGACGAAGGGCCGACCGCTCCTTCTCGGATATATGCGAGATGTTTTTCCCATTGATTAGAATCTGACCTTTATCCACCGGTCCTTCACAAAAAATCAGCTTTAACAAGGTAGATTTTCCTGCTCCGCTAGGCCCAATAAGAGAGACAAACTCCCCTTTTTCAACATGCAAATTAATATCCTCCAAGACAGGCCGATCTTTCCCGTAGTATTTGTGAACATGAAACATTTGTATCATCATCGCCGCCATCGTTTTATATAACGCTGATCATTGGACTGGTGATAGTTCAAAAGCGTTCTGGATGAGCTCCACATGAACACCTTGCAAGTTTTTTACAATGGAGACCACATCAAAACGACAAGCGCATGAATCAGTCTTATTGCACGACAGGTAGGCAAGGGCCACCCGTCCCACCCTGGCTTGTTTCTTTAGATCAACGGAATACTGTGGCGCTCCAAACCGATCTTGAGAGCGCATTTTAACCTCCACAAAGACCAACGTCTCTCCATCTTTTGCAATAATATCCAGTTCTCCAAACACCGTCCGGTAATTGCGTTTAATAATTTTATAGCCCCGTTTCTTCAAAAAATCAGAGGCCATCTCCTCCCCTTGTTGACCGGTCATACGACTACGCCCCGAAACGTTTTCCTGTGAATCCTGCACGGACCAAACTCCCTGATCTTTCTTAGATGTTCTCCCGTCCCGTACCCCTTGTGGACATGGAAGTTGTATCGTGGAAATTCTTCGTGATATCGGCACATCAACCGATCGCGCGTCACCTTGGCCACCACCGATGCGGCGGCGATGGTCGCTGATCGATTATCGCCATGGATGATCCCCTTTTGCGGAATGGGAACACGAGGAAGGGTTAAAGCATCGATCAACAAATAATCGGGCTTTACTGCAAGTTTTTCTATCCCCTCTTGCATTGCGGCAATGGTCGCCTGCAGTATATTAATCTCATCAATAAGGTGATTGCCTACAACTCCGATGCCAATAGCGAGGGCCTCTTGATGAATCCGGCTAAAAAAGATTTCCCGCTGGTGAGGGGTAAGGAGTTTTGAGTCCCGGATTCCCGAAATCACATGTCTTAGCGGCAGGATGACGGCCGCCGCAACAACCGGCCCGGCGAGAGCCCCTCGTCCGGCCTCATCAATTCCACAGAGATGCCGATAACCAAGGGAAGTAAGTTCCTCTTCATAGAGGTACATCTTAACGGAATGCCGCTATCTTACCGCAGGAAGGAGAGCCGCCACAGAAGTTTCCACTTTCCGACAGGCTAATCCACGCCTCCATTGACCACCTTCTTCAAAACCCCTTTCCCTCAAAAAACAGGCTTTTAGCACTCTCCCGATAGCGCACGCACAACCCTTCGTCTCTTAAATGTTCCAGCGAAGAGACATTATGCAAAAATTTAACAACGCGCTAGGAATGTACCTTGGCGCTGGGCGCATCTTCCAGCGAAGGAGTCGGTTTCTGTCCGGGAGGCACAACCTTTTCTTTTTCAGCGATACGGGCAGCACGTCCGGTCAGTGAGCGTAAATAATAAAGCTTTGCCCTGTGGACCTTACCCTCTCTCACCACGTCAATCTTACTGACAAAAGGCGAATGAAGGGGAAAAATCCGTTCGACTCCGACGCCAAAAGAAACCTTCCTCACCGTAAAGGTCTCACGATTGCTGGTCCCTTTCATTCGGATGACGACTCCTTCGTAAACCTGAATACGCTCCTTTTCCCCCTCGATGATTTTCACATGGACTCTGACCGTATTTCCTATTTGTATCTTCGATTTTTGTGATTTTAACAGATTTTTTTCGAACTGGGCTAACTGATCCATCGTACAGATTCCCCCTCTTTTCTCATACCCGATATCGCTTGCCCGAGCCATTGGCGATCCTCATTGGTCAAAATGGCATGCGCTAATAGGTCGGGCCGCTTGTAAAGCGTACTTAATAGAGACTGGCCCCTCCTCCAATCACGAATTGCACGATGATTGCCCGAGACAAGAACATCAGGAACCTTCATACCTCGAAATTCACGGGGCCTCGTATAATGAGGATACTCCAACAACGACGATGCAAAAGACTCTTCCTCAATGGAGTCGCTATCTCCCAACACACCGGGAATCAACCTCGCCGATGCATCAATCATTATCAGCGCCGCCATCTCACCGCCCGTCAGAAGGTAATCGCCAATCGATACCTCCTCATGATCGATGCCCTGCATGACACGCGCATCAATCCCTTCGTAGTGCCCACAAATAAAAACCAGGCTTCTCTCCTCTCTTGAAAAAACCTCCGCCATCCCCTGATTGAATATGGCGCCCTGGGGAGAAGGGATGATCACACGCACGCCTCCCCGTTCTTGCTTGATTCTGTCTAAGGCAGCAAAAATCGGCTCTGGCTTCAAAACCATTCCGGGTCCGCCTCCATACGGCATATCATCGGTTATATGATGTTTATCCGTCGCAAAATCACGAAGCGGGACAACACGCACATCCAGAAGATGCCGCTCCCGGGCGCGTTTTAAGATGCTCTGCCGTAAAACAGGAGCCACCATCTCAGGAAAAAGAGTGATGACATCGCACTTCATTGTTTTTGGCATCCCTAATATAAATTATTAAAGACTTTTACCGACGATGCGGGGTTATTCTAAAATCTCAAGAACACACCGTTTCCCGACTTTGGTACCCGCGGCATTTAAAATGGTCCGCATGGACCGTGCTGTCCTCCCCTGCTTTCCAATCACTTTACCTAAATCCTCCTGGGCCACCCTTAATTCAATGATGGTGGTCTTTTCACCCTCTGTCTCTCTCACAACCACATTCTCCGGCCTATCTACAAGCGACTTGGCAATGTACTCAATCAACTCTCTCATCGATGCCACCTCCATGCGTGTTTTAGGCAAGGCAAAATCAGCTAACGGGTGTTTGATCCTTTTGCTTTTTTAAATAATTGCGACTTGCTGAAAATGGTTTTAACCGTCGCGGACACACCGGCTCCCTTCTTTATCCAAGAGAGTGCTTTTTCCTCATCAAGTTTAACCGCCATCTCTGTTTCTAAGGGATCGTAGCTCCCAAGAATATCAATAAACTTTCCATCCCTTGGAGATTGAGAATCAGCGACCACAATTCGGTAAAAAGGCCGCTTGTGTCGACCTATACGCGTTAATCGAATCGTAACTGCCACAAATTACCTCTCTGTAAAATAAGGCCCAAAAGGCTTAAGGTTGATAGTGTTTTCCAAATAACAACACAACGCCCTGTTAGAAGGACGTCAACATCCTGTGCAATCCCTTTCCACTGCTTAATTGTTTCACCATTTTCCTCGACTGGTGAAATTGTTTTAAGAACCGATTGATTTCCTGAACGGAAACCCCGCTCCCTGTTGAAATTCTTTTCTTACGACTCCCATTGATGATATCCGGATCGTGTCGTTCACGAAACGTCATCGAAGAGATGATAGCCTCTATATGCCGGATTTCCTTTTCCATCTCCCCCTGTTCAGGACGCACCTTCACGCCCTTCAGGCCCGGAATCATATCCAACAACTGGTCAAAATGGCCGATCTTCCTAAATTGCTTCAACTGTATCCTGAAATCGTCCAAGGTAAACTGTTTTCCGCCGGCCTTAATCTGCCTCTCCGGCTTAAAGTCTTTTTCCGCCAATTCGATAAGCGAAAGGAGATCACCCATTCCAAGGATACGGGAGGCCATTCTTTCAGGATAGAACCGCTCCAAATCATCCGGCTTTTCCCCTATGCCAATAAATTTAATGGGGGCACCGGATATCGCTCGGATGGACAAGGCCGTACCTCCCCTTGCATCCCCCTCCATCTTCGTTAATATGATACCGGTTATGCCAATCTGCTGGTGAAAGACCTGGGCAACCTGCGCCGCCACTTGGCCTGTCATTGCATCCGCAATAAACAGGATTTCGTGTGGAGACAACACTCTCTTGGCCAGGGCCAGCTCTTCCATCAACAATTCGTCTACCTGGTGCCTCCCGGCTGTATCCACAATAACAAGATCAAAACCTTGATCTCTTCCCATCTGGATCGCCCGCTGCATCACATCGATTGGATTCTCTTTAGACTCCGGGGAGACAACGGAAACCCCCATCGCCTCTCCCAACGTCTTAAGCTGATGGACAGCCGCCGGACGATGCAAATCTGCGGCAACCAGCAATACCTGTTTCCCTTCTCTTTTGTACCAATTCGCCAGTTTTCCCGCCGTGGTCGTCTTCCCGGATCCTTGAAGACCGACCAACATCACGATGGTAGGGAAGGCGGACAGGACAATCTGTTCTTCTTTCTCCCCCATCAAATTGGAGAGCGCTTCCAAAACGATTTTAATCACCTGTTGACCAGGATTGAGACCTTCCAAGATCTCAACCTTCAGTGCTTTTTCGCTAACAGATCCAATAAGGGATTGGACAACCTTATAATGGACATCCGCCTCCAAAAGCGCCATTCTCACCTCTTTAAGCGTCTGTTCAACCACTTGGGGTGTCAGCAGGCCCGTACCACGGACTTTCTTAAATATTTGATCAAACCTTTTTGTTAAGTTTTCCAGCATTATAAAATCGAGGATACAAAATCCAAAAAATCTGTGTATTGTATGGAGATTATCACGATAGAGTCAAGCCAATAAAAAACCCCGACAGCAGATAGGTATAGACATACGTACCAGGTGAAAGGGGGTGGAAAGGGAGGGTTTATAGGAAGAGCAGAGGCGAGTCATCGTATTATAGCCATGATGAAAAAGATGAAAGTGTCTTGGAAG